>CAYGTA010000058.1:0-15012 GCA_964352605.1 uncultured bacterium
GCTCTCAATACCTAAGACCCATTGGTAAATATCGCAGTTTTCATCTTTAACACAGCATCGACTTAGCCCATCCGTTTTTACTCAGCTAGTTCGGCATTTAAACCTAGCTAAGCGTTTTAAATGCAAAAGGCCACAGCACTAGATTTCCACTACCCACAATCGATAATCGGCTACTACAAAAATCAAAGCTCGAGTAAAAAACTCGAGCTTTGATTTTGATTTTTTTGGTTAATTTAGTCGAAATCTACGAGTTCAATTAAGCCTTCTTGGGTTGCGTCGCCGCGTCTATGACCTAGGCGGTAGACTCTTGTGTATCCGCCTGGGCGATCTGCGTAGTTAGGTGCAATTTCATCCATGAGTTTACGTAAAACGTCTTTATCATGAATTTCTTTTGCAACTAAGCGACGTGCATGAAGGTCGCCACCACGAGCTGTGGTTATAAGCTTCTCAACGTAAGCTTGTAGGTTTTTTGCTTTAGCTAAAGTCGTTTTAATACGACCATGCTTAAATAGTGAAGTAGCTTGAGCACGGTTTAAAGCAATCCTGTGGCTACTGTTACGGTTTAGTTTTTTACGGTTATTTGATAAGTGTCTCATAACAAATTACTCCTTAAGGTTTAGGCCTTTGGCAGCAAGTTGTTCAGCAATTTCACCAAGAGACTTCTCACCAATACCGCCTACTTTTTTAAGGTCACGCTCTGAAAGTGCCAGTAAAGCATTTACAGAATCAATACCTTCTTCTTGTAAAGAGTGAAGCACGCGGCTTGATAAATCTAAGCTATCAAGACTAATATGCGGAACATCTGGATCTGTCTTAGCAGGGGCTGCTGTAGTTGTTGTAGAAGGTATGATTTGCGGGTTAGTTGATGTGCTTATAACAGCCGAAGGCATTACGACTTCTTCATAAGGCTCTTCTATAGCTCCACCAAACACTGATAATTGCGAACGAAGCGTGCTAACAGCCATATCAAGTGCATCTCTAGAACTAACACTACCGTCAGTCCAGACACGAATAACAAGTCTATCAAGATCTGTTTCTTGACCAACGCGGGTATCTTCTACGCGGTAAGCAACACGACGTACAGGAGTAAAGATTGCATCAACCGGAATTGAATTAATACGGTCTTTAGTGCCGTGAACGTCAGCAGGCACATAGCCCGTTCCGGGTTCTACCCTTACTTCCATAACAAGCTTACCGCCACTTTCTAAGGTAGCAATATGTAAGTCTTTGTTTATAACTTCTGCGTTAGGTGGAAGTTCAAAATCAGCAGCCGTTACATTGCCTTCACGTTCAACACGTAAAGTCAGGGTTACAGGCTCATCATCATGCAACTTAACAACGAGTTCTTTTAAGTTGAGGATGATTTGCATGACGTCTTCTTTAACATTATCAATCGTAGAAAACTCATGTAATACATCTTCAATGTAAACACTTGTCACAGCCGTACCAGGAACAGCAGATAAGAGTAAACGCCTTAATGGGCTACCCAAAGTCTGACCATAGCCTCTGGCTAAAGGCTCAACAATAAACTCACCATACGTATCATTTGCTTTAACTTTAAATTGAGGTTCTGCTTGTACCATAAGTTACCTCGAGTAATACTCAATAATTTGAAGTTCATTCACAGGAACATTTAAATCTTCACGGGCTGGCAAAGACACAAATTTACCTTTAAGACTGTCAGCATCAAACTCGAGCCAGGGTAAAGTTTTGCCACGGCGTTTTGCTTCTACGTTTTGTTTAATGAAGACGTTGTCTTTGCTTGCTGCTGCAACTGATATTTCGTCACCAGGTTTTACACGGTAACTTGGAATGTCAATGCGTTTGCCATTTACCAATATATGGCCGTGGCCTACGAACTGACGCGCTTGACGGCGGGTGTGGGCAAGACCAAGTCTATAAACCACATTATCTAACCGTGATTCTAAGAGTTGTAAGAACACAGCACCTGTTGCGCCTTCGTTACGAACAGCTTCATCAAACAGGTTAGCAAACTGCTTTTCGCTCATATTATAGTAGAAACGCAGTTTTTGCTTTTCACGCAAACGAACACCATAATCAGTGCGCTTACTTCTGCGTCTTTGACCATGTTGCCCCGGAGGGTGTGGACGGCGCTCTAAGTAACGTGCTACTTTTGGGCTTTCTGTTAAGTTGACGCCTTCACGGCGGCTAATTTTTACGGCAGGACCTCTATAGCGACCCATACATAATCTCCTTAGGCGTTGCGCTTACGTTTACGTAAACGGCAACCATTGTGAGGGGTAGGAGTATCATCTATGATAGTGCGTACATTTACCCCTGTTGCTTGAATTGAACGAATGGCTTGTTCTCGACCTGAGCCTGTTCCTCTTATAACGATGTCTAACTGCGAAAGACCCATATTTTGGGCTTTACGAGTAGCATCGGCGGCTGCAAGTTGGGCTGCATAAGGCGTACCTTTTTTAGAACCCTTGTAGCCAATATGACCACTACTAGACCATGCAACAGTGTTGCCATCTAGATCTGTAATTGTAATGATTGTATTGTTGTAGCTTGCATGAATGAAAGCTTTACCTTCAACAATATTGCGCTTTACACGCTTCTTAGTTTTAGTTGTCTTTGCTTTTGCCATAATCAATTACCTACTTACGAGGTGCTTTCTTTTTACCGGCTACGGTACGACGTGGGCCTTTACGGGTTCTTGCATTTGTTTTACTTGATTGACCACGAACAGGTAAGCCTCTGCGGTGGCGTAGCCCTCTGTAAGCGCCTATATCCATAAGTCGCTTAATATCTTGTTGAACTTCACGACGCAAATCACCTTCAACTTTGAAGTTTTGGTCGATATATTCACGAATTTTTTGAGCATCAGGCTCAGCTAAATCTTTCACTCGAGTGTCAGGGTCAACACCTGTCGCATCGAGTATTTCTTTTGAGCGAGTTAAGCCGACCCCAAAGATGTAGGGGAGCGCATATTCAATGCGCTTATTTCTCGGTAAATCGACTCCAGAAATTCTTGCCATAACTAACCTTGCCTTTGCTTATGTTTAGGATTTACAGGGCAAATAACAAACACTTTGCCATGTCGCTTAATGATCTTGCATTTGTCGCACATTGGTTTTACTGATGCACGTACTTTCATGTATTGCTCCTTACTTCCTATACACTATTCGACCTTTTTCAGGGTCATATGTGCTTATTTCTAAAACAACTCTATCTCCGGGTAAAATACGGATGTAATTGCGGCGCATTTTGCCACCAACGTGCGCTAGAAGTTCAGGTCCAGCGTCAAGCTGTACTAAAAACGTTGTATTGGGTCTTGCTTCAACAACAACACCTTCTGCTCGAATGGTGTCCTGAGTTGTTTCTTCAGGACGTTCTTTTTGCACTCTTGGCGGTCTTTTTGATTGTTTACGCGCCACGTACACCTCCCAGTGAGAGTTCTGCGCTTTGACTACTTGCTCTAGGGCTTTGGTCTTTTGCGCTTAGTAATCTCGGACCATCTTTTGTAATAGCCACAGTATGTTCAAAATGGGCAGCTAAGCATTTATTTGCTGTTGGTGCTGTCCATTCATCTTTTAAAATACGAACTTTGGTACGCTTTTCAGCGACCATGGGTTCTATTGCTAATACCAAACCTGGTCTTAGTACAGGACCTGTGCCTGCTTGGCCGTAGTTTGGTACTTCAGGTGACTCGTGAAACTCAGCGCCTATGCCGTGTCCTACGAACTCTCGTATCACCCAGTAACCTGCAGCCTCAATGACGTCCTGAATTGCCGCGGAAACATCACCAAGCCTGTTACCAACATGCGCCTTCTCAATGCCTGCGTAGAGAGAGTTTTTAGTAACATCTAAAAGGCGTTTTGCCTTACTAGAGATTTCGCCAACTGCATATGTATTTGCCATATCAGCTGCGTAGCCTCTATAAAAGGTACCAATATCAATTGACACAATGTCACCCTGTTGTAGCGCTTTGGTATTGGGAATACCATGAACAACAACTTCATTAACAGAGGTGCACAATGTCGCTGGAAAACCGCGGTAGCCTTTAAAAGCTGGCCTACCACCGCGCGATACAATAGCATCCTCAGCGATAGCATTCAACTCGGCAGTCGAAACACCTGGTTGAATATGCGGCTCAACAGCTTCTAAAGCTTCACGGTTTATAACCGCAGCTTCTGCCATTAAGTCAATTTCGCTAGGACGCTTTAGAATCAAGACAAAACTCCAGTAATTCTGGCAAACACTTCTTCGACAGTCCCCATGCCATCTACACTTCGAAGTTTAGACTCATTATCGTAATAGTCAATCAGAGGTTGTGTTTGTTCCTTGTATACATTCATTCTATTGCGAATCGTTACTTCATTATCATCGCTCCGGCCTTGTTCTTCAGACCGTTGCAGCAAACGACCGACTAACTCTTCTTCATTAACTTTTAAAAGAACAGCAGCAGTTAAATGAGTATCAAAATCTTTAAGTAAAAGAGCAAGTGCTTCAGCTTGACCCGGTGTTCTAGGAAAACCATCTAGTAAAACACGAACATCTTCGTTATCTTGGCTTTCAATTGCAGATCGAACCATGCCAACAATTATGTCATCAGAAACAAGGTCGCCGGCTTCCATAATCGCTTTAGCAGCCAAACCTAATTCAGTGCCCCTCGTAACATGGTCTCTTAGCATATCGCCTGTTGACAGTTTCATAAGCCCTCGGGCCCTTGCTAGCTTGCTGGCTTGGGTTCCTTTGCCAGCACCCGGAGGGCCCATGAGTAATAGCACTTCTGATCCTGATAAAGCCATTAGAAACGTTTTCCTCTACCGCGGATGCGTCCTTTAGATACAAATCCTTCATAGTGACGCATGGTTAGTTGTGTTTCAAGTTGCCTTAGGGTATCTAGAGCTACACCTACAATAATGAGTAAGCCAATACCTGAAAATGCAAACGGAAGAGATCCTGTTCTGGTAATCCAAGCGAGCACTTGTGGTAAGGCATTCACTGCACCAAGAAAAAGAGCGCCCCACAAAGTAATGCGATTGGTGATACGAGTTAAGTGGTCCTGTGTCGGTTGTCCTGGGCGTACGCCAGGAATAAAGCCACCATATTCCCGTAAATTTTCACTAATTCTACGAGGATCAAAACTTATTTGTGTGTAGAAATAAGTGAAAGCCATAATCAGTAAGGTACTCGTTAATAAGCCTTCTGGCGTACTTGGAGTAAACCATCTTGCAATACGCTGAGCCCACAAAGCTTGAGGAGCAAGTCCTAGAAGTGTTGTTGGTAAAACCAAAATCGAAACCGCAAAAATAATCGGAATAACCCCAGCAGCGTTTAATCTCAATGGAATATAGGTAGTCTGGCCACCCATGACCCTTCGACCCACTACTTTTCGAGCATATTGAACGGGTATACGTCTTTCTGCTTGCTGAATAAGAACCATACCGGCAATAGCGACAATAAGCAGTATAAAGAAGACAATTAAGCCAAAGAGGTTACCTTGTCCTTGTTGAATAAGGGTAAATTGCTGCGCAATAGCACTTGGAAAAACGGCAACAATACCCGCATAGATAATGAGTGAAATACCATTTCCAATACCGTACTCAGTGATTTTTTCACCAAGCCACATTACAACCGTAATACCTGCAATTTGGGTTAGAGCCACAATAAACCAGAAGAAGGGTCCGTTTGCCCAACCAACTTTTAATGCGCCACTAGGACCGATCAGTGCAATTGCTAGAAAAACAGCTTGAATTGCGCCTAAGGCTGTTGCTGCATAACGGGTATATTGCGTAATTTTTCTACGACCTTCTTCACCCTCTTTTTGCAATTTTTCTAAAGGAGGATACACCGAAGTTAGTAGCTGAAAAATAATACTCGCAGTAATGTAAGGAATAACGCCGAGCGCTGCAATTGAGAAGACTTCAAAGTTGCCTCCAGAGATAAAATTTAGAAGGCTAAAAATCTCTGAGCTTGCTAGTGCACCACTTTGCAAACGGTCAATATCTACCCCTGGTGTAGGGATAAAAACCATAAGCCGATAAACAGCAAGTAATCCTATCGTGGTGAGAAGTTTCGCGCGCAAGTCCGGAATGACTAGCGCATTGCGAAACGCAGCTAACATCAGGCATTCTCCTCAGTAGATGCATCAGCACCTATCACTTTGCCACCAGCCGCTTCAATAGCAGCACGGGCAGATTGACTATAAGCGTCTACATCTACAGTCAGATTTTTTACGCCCAGTTCGCCACCACCTAGTAACTTCACTGGTTGATTTTTATTACCAACTAAGCCCGCTGACATAAGAGCTTCTGTATTTACGGTAGATCCTTCATCGAAAGCATCTAAGTCACTTAGATTTACGACTTGAAAAGGCACCATGTAGCGGTTAAAGCCTCTTTTTGGCAAGCGTTCTACTAATCTTGAGCGCCCGCCTTCCCAACCTGAGCCTTGAGAAAAGCCACTACGGCTTTTTTGACCTTTTTGTCCTCGGCCCGCTGTTTTTCCGCGCCCACTGCCTAAACCACGGCCTACTCGGCGACGGCTTTTTTTAGCTCCAGGCGCTGGCTTTAAGTCATTAAGTTTCACACTATCACCCTTCGATCTTTAGCAGATAGGACACTTTATTAACCATGCCCCGAACATCCGCACTGTCCTTGACTTCGCGAGAATCACCCGTTTTTTTAAGTCCTAAAGCCTTTACGGTTGCACGCTGGTCTTTTTTGACACCAATTAGGCTTTTAACAAGTGTAATTTTCACTGTGCAGCCTCACGCTCTTGTTTCGACTCTTCGTATGTCTTAAGTTGCTTTAAACCGTCAATAACAGCGTAAGCGACATTAGTCTGGTTACGAGAACCAAGTTCTTTAGTAAGAAGATTTCTAAACCCAGCTAGTTCAACTATAGCGCGAGGTACTGTTCCGGCGATAACACCTGTACCTGCGCCCGCAGGTTTTAGCATTACACGGCTTGTACCGTGTTGACCTACTACACCATGCGGAATCGTACCTGGCTCTTCAATTGGAACCTCAATAATATTCCTAGTTGCAAAATACTGTCCTTTTTGAACGGCAACAGGAACTTCTTTAGCTTTGCCTAAACCTACACCAACACGACCATTACGATCACCAACAGCAACCATGGCACCAAAACGAAAACGTCTTCCGCCTTTGTAAGTTTTCGCCGTACGACGAATGTAAATTACCTTTTCTTCAAATTCACTATTAACTGCCATTAGAAATCCAGACCCCCTTCACGGGCACTATCAGCCAAAGCTTTAATACGTCCATGATATCGGTAGCTACCTCTATCAAAAACGACTTTCGTAAATCCGGCTGCGATAGCCTTTTCAGCTACAGCTTTACCAACAGCTTTGGCTTGTTCAGACTTGTCACCTGAAACAGCAAGCGTCTTTGAATTTGCTTCGGCTACTGTCACACCTTCAGTGTCATCAATAACTTGAGCATATATATGTCTTGCACTACGAAAAACACTAAGACGCAAGCGATCTGTTTTAACAGGGCGCTTAAGACGTCTGCGGGTACGTAATTTGCGACGTTGTACTTGATTTAATCTATTCATACCATCTACCTCGCAGCAGCCTTACCAGCTTTTAGACGCACTTCTTCACCCTCATAGCGAACACCCTTACCATGATAAGAGTCAGGTGAACGAATTGCACGAATATTAGCGGCGACTTGACCAACCATTTGCTTATCAATACCCGAAATAGTAATTTTTGTTTGCTCAGGCGCAGTAATTGTAATACCTTCCGGAGCTTCAATAACCACTGGATGGGAAAATCCTAAGCTCAATTCTAAGGAGCTACCTTTCATAGCACAACGGTAGCCAACGCCGCGAATTTCTAAATTCTTAGCGTAACCTTCAGTCACACCAACAACGGCATTTTGAATAAGACTTCGGGCCAGCCCATGCTGAGCTCTATCATTACGATGATCACTAGGACGGCTAACTGTAAGTTCTCCGTTATCAAGATTAATATCTAATCTAGGACTAACAGGAACAAGCAACTCACCTTTAGGGCCTTTAACTTTAACTTGATCTTTTTCAATCGTTAAATTAACAGCACTAGGAACAGAAACGGGTGCTCTTCCAATACGAGACATTACCAAACCTCACAGATGACTTCGCCACCCATATTTTTACGACGGGCATCTCTATCGACCATTAAGCCTTGAGATGTCGAAACAATAGACAAACCCAAACCGCCGCGAACGACAGGAACTGCTTTGGCTTTCGCATAAGCACGGCTACCTGGTCGAGAAACACGCTTAATAGAATTAATAATTGGCGTACGCTTAGGGCCATACTTAATGCCAATACGAAGCATTTGATGGCCAGCCTCATTTGAAACAACATCTATAGACTTCAAGTAACCTTCATTCACTAACAGGCTAGCAATTGCTTTTTTAAATTTACTTGCAGGAACATCTACAGTAGATTCAGCAATCGCCTGCGCATTACGAATGCGGGTTAACATATCTGCAACAGGATCACTATGCATTGTGATTCGAGAGCGGTACCAACTCAAACAAGCTGACCGTACTCTCTAACCATCCTTTCTTTGTTATAACTTCAAACCAAAACAAGTAAAAGTAACTAGAAAACCTAGAAACCTTACTTATTACCAACTAGACTTAGTCACACCAGGTAAATACCCTTTATGTGCCATTTCACGCATACAAATACGACATAAACCAAAGTCACGCATGTATGACTTACTACGCCCACAACGGCTACAACGATTCACCTGACGCGTAGAAAACTTAGCAGGGCGCTTAGATTTTGCAATCTGTCCTTTATTAGCCACAAAAACTCCTTCTTACTTCCTGAACGGCATGCCCAAAAACTCGAGTAGTGAGCGAGCTTCTTCATCGTTTTTTGCACTGCTTACAATGGTTATATCCATACCGCGTGCGTCAGCATCGTAGCTTAATTCTGGAAATATAACTTGTTCACGAATGCCCATGCTATAATTGCCACGGCCATCAAAACTGTTGGGGTTAACGCCTCTGAAATCTCTTACTCTTGGCAAACCAATGTTGATTAGTTTTTCTAGAAAAATCCACATGCGATCACCACGTAATGTAACCATAATGCCAATGGGCATTCCAGCACGCAACTTAAAGTTAGAAACTGATTTCTTAGCTTTGGTTATAACTGGTCTTTGTAAGGCAATCGAGGCAAGATCTTTCGTAGCTCTCTCTATAACTTTAGAGTCATCTTTCGATTCACCTAAACCCATATTTATAACTATTTTTTCTAGGCTTGGAATAGCCATCGGGTTTTCATAGTTATGACGTTCTTTAAGAGAAGGAACTGCCTTTTCTTTATAAATTTCTTTGAGCTGTACTTTTAGTGCCATTATTATCCTTTTTCTTAGCTATCAAGCTGGGCTTGTGTTTTTGCACTAACCCTAGTTTTGGTCGCTCCGTCAAATTTATAAGCAATCCTTGTCGGCTCACCTGTTTGAGGGTCCAAAATTTGAACATTGCTTGCGTTAATAGGAGCTTCGCGCTCAATGTAGCCGCCTCTTGGGTTTTCTTGTGTCGGGCGCTGAGATTTTTTGATCACATTAACGTTTTCGACAATGACTCTATTGGCTTCAGGAAAAACTGCCATGATTTTTCCTTCAGAGCCTTTATGAGCACCCGAAATCACTCTAACTTGATCGCCTTGCCTTAAGCGAATTTTTGCTTTAGACATTACAATACCTCCGGTGCTAAGGAAACAATACGCATAAATTTCTTATCACGTAACTCTCTAGCAACAGGTCCGAACACACGTGTGCCTCTTGGCTCATTGTTAGCATTTAAAAGCACTGCTGCGTTTGAATCAAAACGAATTGAGGAACCATCTTGACGATTAATTTCTTTTTTCGTTCTAACAATCACTGCTCTAACAACATCGCCTTTTTTAACATTAGCATGAGGAATCGCATCTTTAACAGCTGCAACAATGACATCACCAACGCCGCCAACCCACTGCTGACCAGTACCTAAAACCCTAATACACTGTACTCGCCTAGCGCCTGAATTATCAGCGACATCCAAAATACTTTCTTGACGAATCACGATTAGCCTCTAGCTTTCTCGAGCAGCTTGGCAACCGAAAAGCGCTTGCGCTTACTCAAAGGACGACTAGAGATAATCTCTACAGTATCACCCTCGTTATAGGCATTTTCTTCATCATGAGCTAGATATTTTTTGGTCGTGGTAACAATTTTGCCATAGAGCGGATGCTTAAATCGACGCTCAACCAAAACAGTGACAGTTTTGTCAGCTTTGTTACTAACAACACGACCTTGAAAACTTTTTTTCATCAGGCGTTTTCCTTTTCACGTGCAATCGTTAGCAATCTAGCTATTTCGCGTCTTTTGACTCTAATCTCACGAACATCACTATTCTGACCTATTGCAGCCGTAAATCTTAATTCTTGTAACTTCTTACGTCTTGAATCAACTTCATCTTGAATTTCATTAAGCGTTAAGTTGCGAACCTCATTGGATTTCATCATAAACCTCACGTTTAACCATTTTGACTTTAATAGGCAATTTGTGTCCTGCCAGTCTAAATGCTTCCTTGGCCTGCTCTTCAGTCACATTAGCAACTTCAAAAAGTATCCGGCCTGGTTTAACAACAGCAACCCAATACTCAACAGCACCTTTACCCTTACCCATGCGAACCTCTTGAGGTTTTTTGGTAACAGGCTTATCTGGAAAAATACGAATATAAATTTTACCACCACGTCGAAAATAACGACTCATGGTAATACGGCAAGCTTCAATATGATTCGACTTAATCCATGCAGGTTCCATAGCTACTAAGCCATAGTCACCAAAGGCCATATAATCTCCGCCTTTAGTGGCGCCTTGCATACGACCACGAAATTGCTTGCGATGCTTAACACGCTTTGGTAACAACATTATTTGTTCTCCCTCGGAGGGCGACTGGTGCTAGGACCACGGTCATTACGATCATTACGACGGCGTGCCTGTGGACGGCGACGCTTACGCTTATCTTTTTCATCATCACGCTTAGCACGTGGTAACACAGCGGCTTTACGCTGCTTATCGCCAACGATTTCACCTTTAAAAACCCAAGCTTTAACGCCAACAACACCATAAGTTGTGTTAGCTCGAGCTGTACCATAATCAATATCAGCACGTAAGGTTTGCAGAGGTACACGACCATCACGATAGTGCTCTGCACGAGCTTGCTCACTACCACCTAAGCGACCTGAGCATTGAATCTTAACGCCCTGAGCACCTGATTCCATAGTACGTTGAACAGCTTGTTTCATGGCACGACGAAAAGCAAAGCGACGCTCGAGTTGTTCTGCAATTCTTTGGGCAATCAAAGTTGCATTCGTATTACTGTTGCTCACTTCTTGAACATTTACAGCAATTGTACCTTCAACAAGACCATCAAGTTTTGAACGTAAATCTTTGATTGATTCGCCACCACGACCAATGACAACACCTGGTTTAGCAGTGTGGATAGTAATGTTAATGTTGTGCGCGGCCCGCTCGATATCAATTCGAGAAATACCTGAGTGTCCTACCTCTTTGGTAACGACTTCACGAATGATTTCATCTTCAGCAAGTAGTTTAGGGTACTTATCAAACGTTGCGTACCAGCGTGCAGAAGAGGTCTGGTTAATACCTAACCTTAGCCCCTTCGGGTTAATTTTATTACCCATCGCGTTCCTCCAGAGTAATCAAGACATGGCTAGTGCGCTTACGTAATAGATCCGCACGACCTCTAGCACGAGGCAAGAAACGCTTTAACACTGGACCTTCGTTAACCATAATTTTTGAAACAAACAAGCTGTCTTCAAACATGTCATGGTTATTAATGGCATTTGCTTTGGCGCTTTGTAGCAATTTAAGAATAGGCTTAGCAGAACGACGTGGTGTGAACTGCAAGATATCTTCGGCTTCTTTGACATTCTTACCTCTAATAAGATCAGCCACTAAGCGTGTCTTTTGAGGTGTTGAACGTAGCATAGTAAGTTTTGCGTTAGCTTCCATTATCTCTTATTGTTTCCACTATGGCCACGGTAGTTACGCGTGGGAGAAAATTCGCCTAATTTGTGCCCAACCATGTTCTCTTGAACAAAAACAGGAACATGCTGTTTGCCGTTGTAAACACCAATGGTAAGACCCACCATTTCTGGCACTATTGTGCTGCGACGGCTCCATGTTTTAATAACCCTACGGTTATTTGAATCAATCGCGGCATCAATCTTATCTAAAAGGTGATCATCGACAAAGGGTCCTTTTTTCATGCTTCTAGCCATGATTACTTCCCTTTCTTCCGACGGATTATAAATGTAGAACTTGTCTTACGCTTATTACGGGTCTTTAGACCTTTAGCTTTTTGACCCCAAGGGCTTACAGGATCACGACCACCGGTAGAACGACCTTCACCACCACCGTGAGGGTGATCAACTGGGTTCATTGCACGACCACGAACATGAGGCTTTTTACCAGCCCAGCGTGTACGGCCTGCTTTACCACCTGTAATGTTCTTATGTTCGGCATTACCGACACTACCTAACGTAGCGTAACACTCACCATGAATACGGCGAATTTCACCACTAGGCAATCTAACAGAGACATAGTTTCCATCGCGACCTTGAATCTGAACACTAGTACCTGCGCTTCTGGCAAGCTGAGCGCCTCTTCCAGGAACAAGTTCAATGGCATGCACAATGGCACCAATCGGAATGAATCTAAGTGGCATAGCATTACCAACAACAGGCTCTGCATCTGGTCCACTAACAATACGACTGCCGACAACTAACTTATCGGGTGAAATAATATATCGTTTCTCCCCATCTAAGTAATGAAGCAAAGCAATGTTTGCACTGCGGTTAGGATCATATTCAACACCTGCTACTTTCGCAGGAATACCCTCTTTGTCACGTCTTCTAAAATCAATGATACGGTAACGACGCTTGTGCCCACCACCACGAAAACGTGTTGTGATACGCCCACGATTATTACGCCCACCAGATTTCTTAATAGGTGCTAACAAAGACTTCTCAGGCGTTGTCTTAGTAACCTCAGCAAAGTCACTGGTCGTCATGTAACGACGTGAAGGGGTATACGGTCTATAATTCTTAACTGGCATAAAACCCCTTTTTAGGTGAGCCCTTCAAGCTCTTGAATACGCTGGCCCTCAGCAAGAGTAACCAAAGCCTTTTTGCGCTCAGGACGACGCCCTGAATAACGACCCAAAGACTTAACTTTTCCGCGAACATTTGAAACATTAATCTTAACTACATTAACATCGAAAACTATTTCAATTGCATCTTTAATCTGAGTGCGATTCGCTTTAGGGTGAACATAAAAAGCATACTTGCCTTGCTCAACCGTACTTAAAGCTTTCTCACTCAACACAGGCCTTAAAATAACGTCATGAGCGGTCACTCTGCTGCCTCCTCAAAAATTGAAGCGTCAGCAACCAAACGGTCATAGCGCAAGATGTCATAAACATTAAGACCTTTAGTTGCGAGAACACCTGCCCAAGGCAGATTACGAGCAGCACGACGTGTTAGCTCATCATCTGTAACAATAAGGACACGCTCGCTACCATCCATACCATTTGATTTAGCCCAAGAGACAAAATCTTTTGTTTTACCTGTCTGACCAAAGCTATCAACCAATGTTAACTTGCCATCATTCGCTCTGGCAGCCAAAGCCATTTGCAAACCCAAACGGCGCACACGCTTAGGAAGCGTATAGCCATAATCGCGAGGGCGAGGACCAAACGCCTTACTACCACCAACAAAAATCGGCGCGCGTTTACTACCATGACGAGCACGACCTGTACCCTTTTGAGGATAAGCCTTAGCGCCCGTTAACGAAACTTCAGCTCGAGTTTGAGCCTGCGCAGTGCCACGACGACGCTTAGAAAGTTGCCAAGTAACAACTTCATGCAAAACTGCTTCTTTTGGTTCTGGTAAATCAAGCGTTAATTCACGTGACGAACCAACGACATTAAGTGTAACCGCCATTAGTTTGCCTTCCTTTTCGAATCTTTAATGACAACCAAACCACCGTTAGGGCCAGGAACGCTACCCTTAATAAGAAGCAAATTATCATCACTACGTACTTCGACAAGCTCGAGTCCGACAGTAGTTATTTTTTCACTACCATAATGACCGGCCATTTTTTTACCCTTGTAAACACGCCCAGGGAACTTACGTTGACCAATAGAACCACCACTACGGTGTTTTTTCTTTACACCATGGGTAGCAGGTAAGCCAGCAAAAGCCCAACGCTTTATAACGCCGGTAAAACCGCGACCTTTACTGGTTGCTGTAACATCCACATTTTGGCCTTCTTCGAAGATTGTTACAGACACGTTGTCTTCTTCTGGTGCAAAGTCACGAAATTCTACTAGGTGACGCTGCGGTGCGACGCCTGCTTTTTTAACATGACCCAATTCAGGTTTGTTAGCGACTTTTTCACGCTTTTCAAACCAACCAAGCTGCGCTGCACTGTAGCCATCATTGTCTGGCGTTTTGCGCTGCACAACAGGGCAAGGACCTGCAAGTATGACCGTGACAGGAACAAGCTTGTCATCTTTCCATACTTGAGTCATGCCCACTTTAGTACCTAAAATGCCTTTCACGTTTAGCGTCCTCCGACCGTCTTAATTTCAATATCAACGCCCGTAGGTAAATCTAAATGCATTAGGCTATCAATCGTGCTCTTCGTAGGTGATTTAATATCAATCAGACGGTTATGTGTACGAATTTCAAAATGTTCGCGACTGTCCTTGTTAACAAAGGGGCTACGCAATACGCAGTAACGCCTTGTTTTTGTAGGAAGAGGAACAGGACCAGCAACTTTAGCACCTGTGCGACGAACGGTATCTACAATTTTGGTCGCAGAGTTATCTAAAGATTTGTGGTCAAATCCTCTTAATTTAATACGAATTCGAGGGGCGGCCATCGTTACTTAGTAATTCCAGTAACAACACCAGCACCAACAGTACGTCCACCTTCACGA
>CAYGTA010000059.1:0-1126 GCA_964352605.1 uncultured bacterium
GGGTGCTGCTTGGTGAGGTCATTACGAAGGTGTAATTTCCTCCTGATGGTCCTCGGGGTATCAGTCCACCATTTTTGTACATGTCTACAAAGGTGTTGCAGAAGTTATTTACTATGTCTGGGTAGGCGATTGACCAGAGTAAATTTATGTTCCATTGGGCACCCCAAAAAGCGTCACTGTTATGGTGTTCATAAAGGGGTTTATTGTTTTCATCTAGCGGTATTTGCCTAATGACTTGCTGCTCACCGGTCATATCGCTGTAGCAACCATTAACATCACTAAAGCGCCTTCGTCCTAGTATGGCGTGATAAAGGTCTGTGTAGAACTTGGTTTTCTGGGCGTCTGTACCGCCTTCAACTTCTATGCGTCCTAGCCATTCATTCCAAGTCTCGGTTGCTTCTTGGTGGACTTGGTCGAACTGCCAGTGCGGAAGCTCTGTTGTTAAATTTAGTCGTGCTTGTGACACGCTACAGTAAGATATCGCTACTTTTAGTTGTAACTGGTCACCTGCATTGAATTGATAGTTAAGGCCTATTCCCCCTTGGGTTTTATGTTCAGTTACATTTTCAATAAGCTTTTGCTCTTGCCATGCCGTCATGGAGTCAAAAGCTTTATCTGCTTGTATGATAAAAAAGATGCGTGTTGCTTTAGGTCGCCGAATGGTCGGGGCATTTTCCACAAAGCCTACTAGCTCTTTATTTGATGTTTGTTCTATAGAAAAGTCAGAGATTGTTGTTGAACCAATTTCCGCACCTAAATCAAGCAAAATATGCGCTTCGTCTGTATTGTTAAAGGTGTAGCGGTGCATGCCCACTCGAGTGGTTGCCGTGAGTTCTGCTCTTATATTGTAGTCAGTTAGGCTTACTGCGTGGTAACCGGGTTGCACAGTTTCGTCTTCATGAGAGAAACTCGAGCGGTAGCTTGTTGAGCCTAATTGCCCTTTAAATTGTCCTGTTGTGGGTAATATCGGTATGCCAGCCAATTGCCAAGCGTGAATATGACTAAACCATAAAATGTAGGGTTCTTGATAACGGTAACCACTTCCCCATGCGCCTTGCTGTATGGTGTCTGGGCTTAGATTAACCATGCCAAAGGG
Source organism: uncultured bacterium (assembly GCA_964352605.1). Taxonomy (GTDB): domain Bacteria; phylum Deinococcota; class Deinococci; order Deinococcales; family Trueperaceae; genus JAHEBB01. The sequence goes on from CAYGTA010000059.1 coordinate 1,097, forward strand.
TCTACAGGCAGAGCTAAAGAAGAAAAAGCG
>CAYGTA010000059.1:1226-14861 GCA_964352605.1 uncultured bacterium
GGCTTAGATTAACCATGCCAAAGGGTCTACAGGCAGAGCTAAAGAAGAAAAAGCGACGGTTTGCTGTGTCAATTAAGGGGTTAACCCAGTCTGCCGGTTGTTTTGCTTTGCTCATAGTTTGCTAGGCCTCTATTCATTACAGCAAGTCTTGAACCGCTTACTTAGACTCTTTTTTTGGTTGTGCTCACCTTTAGGTTGAAAGTTTATGCAACCTTATCTTTAGCTAAGTGTTTTTAGGTTTTTTGCTTATAAGCAAAAATCATATAGGATATACTTAAAGAGTGTCAAACTCTTTTTAGGGTACTATTGTCTTGTTTAAATGCATGGATATAGCTGCCTTGGATGCTAATCTAATTTTCTATCGCTTTAGATTCTGGAAAATTATTTGAAAGCCAGTCATCTACTTCAGCAGCAGTTTTTAAACGTTTCACTTTATAAAAATGAGTGCTTTTAGGCATGTTACGCCTATGCCTGAAGTGCGCACGAAACATAAAGGGAACTACACCGTCTGGCGCTAAGAAGGCGCCGTACCAAGATTCTCGATTTCCATTCCAGATTTCTTCTTTAGTCACAATTCTTTTTAAAGAGCGCTTTATTGCACGGTTTAACTTTACATGTAATGGCAAATCTAGCCATAGGATTAAATCTAAACGCTCACCCATAGGATCACCCACAACACCATCAATAACCCATGATTCGTTATTACCAATTTGTTTTTCTATGCCTTCTTGAAATTCACTATCTGTTGCTCTTTGCCAATTCTCTTTATGCCTGATGGCGTCAATTTCAATGAAAATTGTCCCCATACGTTTAGCAAGTTCTTTGGCTAGGGTTGTTTTGCCAGCACCACTTGTTCCTACAAGTCCAATTGTCTTGGGTCTTTTCATAATTCAAAGGGTTTGTATTTCTGCTATAGCAAGGCCACTCTCACCTGCAACTGAGTAGAGTAAATAAAGCTTTTCTTCATCTAGAAAAAATGCGGGGTCACGCAGTTCATTTACTCGTTCATGAATGGAGCCAAATCTTGAAGGTTTTAAGGGCAATAAAGCCCCTTCATAATCATGCTCTGGTTTAATAAGACTTATGGAATCACTCGCTTGCCAGTCTCGCCAATGAGGTTTAAGGTCTATACTCGAGTAAAGAATGTGTTCTGGCATGTCGTAGCCTTGCGAGAAGGCAATATGTAATGTTTGTCCGTTTTTTAGAACGGCAGCGTGCCGCATTTTTGGTAAGATGTTGTTGACGGTTTCGAAAGGGGTCAAGCCATCTTTTGAGCGTAGTAAGACCCCGCCCCCTTCTGACGTTATGCTTTTAGCAATAGCATAATAGTTATTTTCATGTTGAAAAACGCGAAAGTAGAAAGGCCCTAAGGGCTCAGGTTTAGCTTTAAAATGCAAGCCATCTTCTGAAAGGGCTACAAAACTTCGTTGCCCTCTAAAGTCTAGGGCCTCCCCTGCTACACCATGAAAATACATTCGTATTTGACCGTCTATAACGTGAACATCTGGTGAAGCAATGTGATGCCTGCAAGGCGTTTCTTCAACGTTCAAAACACCTTCTTCATAAATCTGCCATGGCCCCTCTAGTTCGTTAGCATAAGCGAGCCTTATGTGTTGCCCTTGGTGGTGCGCAAAATAAAGGTAGTACTTTGCTAGTGGGGTTTTTACCCAGTTAGGTACGCGTAATAGGGAGGGTCCATTTATGTTACTGCCAATACTCGAGTGTAATTCAGGATGGATAATTGGATTTCCTGCTAGACGCCTAACTGTTAAGGTTTCAGGCATGACTATTCCAAAGGCTGTTTAAGTAGGGATATCGTTTAGGCATCTGAGTAACTCACTGCTCCCCTACTCAAATCTATGAGTTGTTTAATGAGCTCTTCTTTGTCTTCTTCAAAAAGCTCGAGTGTTAGTTGGGTGCCTGTTTCGTTGTAGCTGGTCTCCTCTATTTGGCATTCTTTTATGGTTTCTAGTTGTCTATATATGCTGTCCATGTGGGCGAAGGGAATGTCTAGCTTTAGTTTGCTTCGGTCTTTTATTAGACTTATGCCTGCTGCGTCTAGGGTTTTTGCTAGGCTGCCACTGTAAGCGCGCACCAAACCACCTGCTCCTAGTTTTGTGCCCCCAAAGTAGCGTGTGACTATGCCTAGTGAATGATCTAGGTTTCGTTTTTGTAAGACTTCGAACATGGGTCTGCCAGCGGTTCCTGCGGGTTCGCCATCATCTGAGAAGCGTTGTTTGTCTTGAATGATATAGGCGTAGCAATGGTGATTTGCATCTGGGTGTTTTTGTTTTATGGTTTGAAGGGTAGCTATGGCTTCAATTTCGCTTTGAACGCTGCAAACATAGCCTATAAAGCGTGAGTTCTTTATAATTTCGGTATTTTCAAGCGTTTGTTTTATGGTGTAGTAGGCCACGGTGTTGTTAGTTTAACAAAATAGTGTGCAGACAATTTCTAATAAAATAATTTAATTCCCAAACCTTGTGATTAGTTTCACGATTATTCTTGCTTGAACTATTTTTATGGCATTACTAGTAAGGATTAAGAAATATTCATACCCTTCAAAGATATTTTAGCTACACTAATGACGCTCGTAGTTTAGAAGCCTTAAACTACACTTGAAAGGAACACCATGCTCAAAAAAAATCTCCTGCTATCCTTTGTCTTAAGCCTTTTACTCACAAGCTGCACCATTACCTTCTTACCAGGTGATGTCAGCGTATCAGGAAATGTGCGTTTTGGAATAGAACTTAGCAACGTCATAACAACCCTACAACCCGACAAAGGTGCAGGCTCGAGTTACCGCATTGGCGACAACATTTCCTTTGTTGTACGCACAAATCAAAGTGGCTACATTACCCTCACCGAAATTGATCCATTTGGTAATGTAGATACCTTTGGCAGAAATATTCCTGTCTCAGCAGGTACAAACATTATCTCAGGACCCGACAACCGCTCACAATTTGCAATAGGCTCGAGTTCTGTATCAGGGCTCCATCGTGTGCGGGCTTCTTTTACACCCTCCCCTACTGACCTAAGTCGGGTGACTTACAGAGGCACTGTTGGTGAAGATGGCTGGACAAACCTTATTGTAACTGAAGTTCGAACCTTCCAAATTAGAGATATTGCTGAAACAACTTTCTTTATAAATTAAGGCTACACCGTGACGGCTCAAGCCGGTAGTTTACCGCAAGCCTCCTCAACTAAGGTTGAGCAAAGTTAAGTGTAAAAACCTAACAAGAAGACTTTCTGACGTGGGTGAGAACCCACGTTTTCAGTTTTTAGGCTAAAATAAGCTTTAGCAATGTAATTCCTAATGAGCGTTTGCTCATTTGTCCACATGCCAGTAAGCAATTAGGAGGACATCAACCTTGGCAGGTCATAATAAATGGTCGCAGATTAAACGCAAAAAAGCAGTTAATGATAATCAGCGCGGCAAAATCATTAGTAAACATATCAGAGCGATTCAAAGCGCGGTTCGTGACGGAGGAAGTGGCGACCCTAGCAATAACCTCAACCTAAAGAATGCTTTAGCAGGCGCAAAAAGCGATAATGTACCCATCGATAACATCGACAGGGCTATTGAAAGAGCGCTTGGTGGAGGCGAAGGAAGCAGCTTTGACGCCGTTATTTACGAAGGCTATGGCCCTGCTGGCGTTGCATTTGTAGTTGAGGCCTTAACAGATAACCGCAACCGCACCGTTAGTGAAGTAAGACACGTATTTACCAAACATGGCGGAAACATGTCTGGCGGCACCGCATGGCAGTTTGACAGCAAAGGCATTATTGTTCTTAGCTCAAACAGTGAAGAAGCTCAAGAACAAGCTATAGAACTTGGTGCCGAAGACTTAGAAGTTGATGACGGAAGTTTAAGTATTTATACTGATCCTGCAGACTTGCATATGATTGCTGAAGAGCTACAAAACAAAGGTTTTGAAGTCGAAATAAGCCAGTTAACAAAGATTCCTCAGACCCCTAGCAACATTTCAGCAGCAGATAGTGATAAAGTAATGAGATTTACAGAGGCACTAGAAGATCTAGATGATGTTCAAAATGTCTACTCAACAGCAAATTTAGAAGACTTCGAGACAGTTGGTTAAGCTATGACAGAAAATAATTTTCCTACTGTGAAGTGGGATGATCTACCCAAAATATCCGCTTCACAAATGCAGCAACTCGCCAGCCTAGCTACAGGCAAATATGGTTTAGACATTCGCATGATTGTCGAGCACACAGGCCGTAACCTAGTAGATCTAGCAAACAGCGTTGTTTCAGAAGGCCCCGTGCTGGTAGCCGCAGGTCGAGGTAACAACGGTAGCGGAGGCCTAGCAGCAGCCAGACTCTTTGCAGCCCAAAACCGCTCTGTATGGGTTGTACCTACACACGAAGCCGAAAACTACTCAGGCGTAACCAAAGACCAGCTCGAGCTTTTAAAGCACTACCCTAATGTTCGAGTGCGTAGTAGTTTGCCCAAAATGAAATTTGCTTGTGTGATTGATTCAGCCATTGGCACGCAACTTGAGGGCCCCCCTAGAGGCAGAACCCTTGATGTCATTACGGTTTTAAATAGTCTAAGAGATAGCGGCTCTTTAGTTATTTCTCTAGATACGCCTACAGGCATGGTGTCTGACACGGGTGAAATTCCGGGGGAAGCTGTCAATGCTTCTATGACTTTGGCTATTGCGCTACCCAAGCGTGGCGTAACCCCAGGGTCTAACGCGGGTGATATTTACCTTGGTGATTTTGGTGTACCCCCCGGTGTTTATGAGGACCTTAGCTTAACCGTACCAAAAGTGAGAGGCTTAATTACTAAAGTAATCCCCTAAAGCCTGCAAGTTACTTAGAACAACCTTGTATTATTTACCCCCTATGAATTTAGGGGGTTTTGTTTAGGATGAAATACTTGATTTATAGGAGTTAATTTGCATGAGTATTGTACTTGGCATTGACACTGGCGGGACCTACACAGACGCAGTTTTAATAAATGAAACAAATGAACAGCTAATTGCAAAAGCAAAGGCGCTCACCACACACCACAAACTCGAGCTTGGCATAAGTAAAGCGATTTCTAAGATTGTTTCTAAGGTTGACAGTTCTAAAATCAACCTTGTGTCTGTTTCTACCACACTTGCCACCAACGCAGTTGTTGAGGGTGTCAAGAAAAAAATCTGCGCCATTTTGATTGGCTTAGAGCAGATCTCCCCTATTACCTCTAAGTTGCTCCCTGAATTAAAAGAAGACGATGTTTTGTTTCTAGCAGGTGGTCATAATGCTCAAGGTGAAGCCCTTCAAACACTTGACCTAAGCCTTCTAGAGTCTTACTTAGCAAATCAAGGACAATTAGTAGATGGCTTTGCCATAGCGAGCTATTTTTCAGTACGCAACCCAGAGCACGAGTTAGCAGTTAAAGACTTTATTCTTTCTAAAACAAATCAAGCTGTCAGTTGCAGTCATGAATTAGCCTCTGACCTAGATGCCCCAAGACGAGCCTTGACGAGCATTTTAAATGCCAGACTCATTGGTCTGCTCACAAGCTTTATAACTGCGGTTGAAACTTCTTTAGCAAACTCGAGCATTCAGGCACCCCTCATGATTGTAAAAGGTGACGGTTCTCTTATAAGCGCAGCAGAAGCGAAGTACAGACCTATTGAAACTATCTATTCAGGTCCAGCGGCTAGCTTAGTTGGGGCATCTTACTTGAGCAAGTTAAAAAACGCGATTATAGCTGACATTGGTGGCACCACCACAGATATTGCCATTTTAAAAGACGGACTACCCAAATTAAATACTAATGGCGTAAAAGTAGGAAAGTGGCGCACCATGGTTAAAGGCGTAGACATGCATACCTTTGGCCTTGGTGGTGACAGTGAACTAAACCTAGACCCTGACAGTTTTGAACCTAAGCTAAAACTCGGACCCCGCCGCGCCCTACCTATTAGTTTGCTAGCCATGACGGACGCAGACATAGTACACGAAACACTCGAGCTTCAGCTTAATGACACTATAAGTGATGAGTTTAAGGGGCGCTTTTTAAAACCTCTTGTTGATCCTTCAGATACTTTTTCAGAAGCTGAGAATCTCTTTTTGGAAAGCCTTAACGGTAAAGCGAGACCTCTAAGCAAAGTAATCTCTCGTCGCCGCGATCTGATATTAGTAACTAAGATGATTGCCCGAAAGCAACTGGCCCTAGCTGCACTTACGCCTTCAGATGCAGCTCATGTGCTTTCTTTTCATAGTGCATGGGATAAAGAAGCAGCCCTAAAAGCAGCGAGCTTGTTTGCCAAGAAACGCAGTAAGCTAGGGCTGTATATTTCAGCTGATGCACAAAGCTTAGCAACTTGGATTCTTGAGTCAGTCGTAAAAGCATCTGCCAATCTTATTTTAGATACCTGCCTTGAAGCCGATGGTTTTATTAAAACCAATAGCCAAAATGAATTACTTCAAGCCGCCCTCAAAAACCATAAAGCCTTAGTTGGGTTAAGCATTAATCTAAGCACTCCAATTATTGGCCTAGGCGCATCAGCTCACCTTTACTACCCTCAGGTGGGTGACTACTTAAAAAGCGAAAGCATTATTCCTGAGCATGCCGAAGTTGCCAATGCCGTAGGAGCCGTAATGGGCTTAGTACGCTCGAGTCAGTCGATACTCGTTACAGAATTTACAAAGGGCGTCTTTCGCGTGCATCACCCCGGTAGCTACAAAGATTACATTAATTTGGATGAAGCTTTGCGGGTCGCTGAGCAAGATGCCGTTGAACTAGCAACTAAGCAAGCCAAAATCTCAGGTTCAAAAGAAGTAGAGGTCAAACTCGAGCGTGTTGAAAAGCGCCCTGTTATTGAGGGTGAAGAGTTATTTTTAGAGTCATTAATTACTGCAACAGCGTTTGGTAGGCCAAGTTTTTAAGGTCTAGCTTTTTGGCTTACAGAATAATGCTCTAATTACGAGCTCATAGTTAAGGTTCCTTACCCTCTGGAACTCGAGCTTTACTAATATCACACACTATGTGCTTTATTTCACGATTATTACTTTTTGTAATTTTTTTGTTGCTTTTTCCCATAAAGTTTTATAAGCCGTTAGCTGAAGTTCTAAATAAGCTTCTCTTGCTAGGTAGTATAAGACTATGGCAAAAAAGTTTGCACACCTTCACCAGCATACTGCTTACAGCCTTCTTGACGGAGCAGCACGTATTAAAGACCTCATGTCGTGGGTTAAAGAAGTCACGCCAGATAACCCTACGTTAGCCATGACTGATCACGGCAATATGCATGGCGCTGTAGAGTTTTACAAAGCTGCAGAAGCTCAAGGGGTAAAGCCCATCATTGGCTTTGAAGCTTATGTTGCCTCTGGTTCTAGGTTTGAAAAGAAACGCAGTAATAACAAATTAGATGGTGGCTACTTTCACCTTACACTTTTGGCAGAAAACTTTGAAGGTTACAAAAACCTGTGCAAACTAAATTCAAGGGGTTGGCTAGAAGGTTTTTACAGTAAACCTCGTGTTGACCATGAACTTTTAAAAGAACACTCTGAAGGTGTTATTGCTATGTCTGGTTGTCTTGGGGCACAAATTCCTCGTTCACTGCTAGATTTAGGTGAAGACGCTGGCGAAGAAATGCTCAAGAAGTACCTTGATATATATAACGATAAGTTCTTTATTGAGCTGCAAAACCATATTCCAGCAGATACCAGCAATATGGACAATAAATTACGGGATTTGGTTGAGCAACAATCCGCCTTAAACCCTATGCTTAAACGTCTTGCAGATAAATACGGCTTAGGTTTGGTTGCTACTAATGATGGGCATTATGTCAAAAAAGAAGATGCCAAAGCACATGAGGCTCTTTTAGCAATTCAAACCAAAACCACGCTTGCAGACCCTAACCGCTTTAAATTTCCTTGCGATGAGTTCTATGTAAAAACCCCTGACGAAATGGCTAAAGCCATTCCAGATAAAGACTTTCCGAATGCCTTAGAAAACAGCATGCTTGTTGCTGACATGTGTAACTTAACGCTACCCATAGGCTCTAAACGCGTTTACCAAATGCCTGAATTACCCATTCCACAAGGCAGAACGCTGGCTGAGCAATTAAGAATACAGACTTATGAAGGTCTAATTCCTCGCTATGAAGAAATCGATGAAGCTTTTTTTAGAGCTTACTTAAAAGAGGCAACAGGCGAAACAGCTGAAAGCTTAGATGGCGTGCTACTCGCTATAGCTAAAAAAGCTGAACAAGGCCGAACAAGCAAAACTGAAGAGCAAAATTTTGATACTTACTTGTACCCGCACTTAGAGCGCTTTAAAGAAAATTGGGATAATGAAAGAGCCTTAACCATACTCGCTCGAGCTGAGTTTGAGTTAGGTGTCATTATTGCCATGGGCTTTCCTGATTACTTCTTAATTGTGGCTGACTTTATAAACTGGGCTAAAGATAACAACATTGCTGTGGGACCGGGTCGGGGTTCAGGTGCAGGTTCTATTGTTGCTTACGCCATTAGGGTAACCAACATTGACCCACTCGAGTATGACCTTTTGTTTGAGCGTTTTTTGAATCCTGATCGTGTCAGCATGCCTGATTTTGATATTGATTTTTCTGATGTGCGTCGTGGTGAAGTGATTGATTATGTACGTGACAAATATGGTGATGACAAGGTAGCTCACATAGCGACCTTTGGAACCATGGCATCTAAAGCTGCTATCAAAGATGCCGCTCGAGTACTGGAGGCACCTTACGCGGATGCTGACGCCATCTCAAAGCTAATTCCTGTGGTCTTTGGGCGCTCTACGCCTATTGCGAAGGCCATGGAAGAAGTTCCTGAGATAAAACAAGCTTATGATAGTGGTGCGCACGAATTTGTTGATGTCGCTATGGCTTTAGAGGGGCTTACGAGGCACGCTTCTGTTCACGCTGCTGGCGTTATTATCTCAAGGGAAGCTGTTCAAGAGTTAGCACCTGTGTTTCGTAGTGGCGACGGCCCTATTGTTTGTCAATATGACATGGGTTCTATTGAAGATCTTGGCTTTATTAAGATGGATTTTCTTGGCTTAAGAACCTTGTCGTTTATTGAGGCTGCGGTTCGTATTGTTAAAGAAACTAGAGATATTGACCTTGTGCCCGATGATTTTCCTATTAATGACTTGGCCACCATGGAATTGCTTAGTCGTGGTCAGGCTGCGGGTGTCTTTCAGTTTGAAAGCCCCGGCATGGTTGATACCTTAAAGAAGTTAAAGCCAAGGCGTATTCAAGATCTCATTGCAGTTTCAGCGCTTTATAGGCCGGGTCCAATGGAGAACATCCCAACCTACATTAGGCGACATCATGGGCAAGAAGAAGTTACTTACCCTGAGTTTCCTAAAGCTGAGCAGCATCTTACTAGTATTTTAGAAGAAACCTACGGCATTCCTGTTTATCAGGAACAAATCATGCAGATTGCGCAAGCAGTGGCGGGTTATAGCCTTGGTGAAGCTGATCTTTTGCGTAGGGCAATGGGTAAGAAAAAAGTTTCCGAGATGGAAAAGCAGCGCAAAATCTTTGAAGCAGGCGCAGAGAAAAACAACATTCCTGCTAAAGAAGCAAACGGTATTTTTGATTTGCTTGAAAAGTTTGCCAACTATGGCTTTAACAAAAGCCACAGCGCTGCCTATGGTGCTATTTCGTACCAAACTGCTTACATTAAAACGCACTTCCCTGTTGAATTTGCTGCTGCGCTACTTACGGTTGAAAGAGCAAATTCAGATAAAGTTGCGCAGTACGCAGCAGATGCCAAGCACCTAGGCATAGATGTTTTGCCTCCAGACATAAACGAATCACGGAGTGACTTCACTCCTGTTGAAGGTGTTGTTCGCTTCGGGCTTTATGGCATTAAAAACGTTGGGGACGGTGCAGTTGAGCACATCTTAGTTGAGCGAGACAAAGAAGGTGCTTTTAAAGACCTATGGGATTTTTGCAAACGCATTGATAGCTCTCTAGTAAACAAACGTGCCTTAGAGCATCTTATAAAGGCGGGCGCATTTGATGCCCTTGGTGAACGCCACATTATGCTAGCCAACCTAGAAGCGGCAACCAAATGGGGCGCGGCCCAAAGATCACAAGCAGCCATGGGGCAATTTAGCCTTTTTGGTGCAGAAGAAGTCAAACCGCCCTCGCTTGACAACGCACCCAAACTATCTGATCTAGAAATTCTTAGATTTGAAAAAGAAGCCTTAGGCCTTTATATAAGCTCACACCCTATGCATACCTACCCCGGCCTAACCGCCGCAGCTAGCTGCACGGTAGACAAACTCGAGTCTTGGTTTAAGGAACAACTTGTTAGTCAGCGTGATGGTGGCCCTTTTTCCGGTCGCATTAAAATTGCTTTGGCAGGCATTTTGCAAAATGTGGTTAAGAAGCCAACCAAAAAGGGCACTATGATGGCTCGATTTGATGTGGCGGATGAAACAGGTAGCCGTGAAGTTGTAGCGTTTAGTCGCACTTATGACAAGATTGCCGATCTTCTTGAAAATGACGCACCTGTAGTGCTGATTGCTGAGCTTTCAGAAGATGATGAATCAGTAAGAATTGTAGCTGACAGGCTAATCAGGTGGGATAAAAAAGAAAATCTACCAGAGATTGCTATTTTTGAGTTTGAACTGGGTGACCTGAGTAATGCTCATTTGGTTGAGTTTCGCTCACTCTTAGATGAACACTCAGGCATAACCCCTGTTAGGCTAAAATTCAAAAGTTCAAAAGGGCTTGTGACCTATGAAACCGAAGGTATAAGGGTAAATAAAGAAGAACTCGAGTCTTTGGAGGAGAGTTGTCCTTGGATTACGGCGAGTTTATCTATTGATACTAAGAAGCTTCTTAAGCCCAATACAAATGAAAAACCATATTATCGTCAGTCTGCTGCGGAGGCGGAGCCTGCTCGTGATGTTCCTTTTTAGCTTGCTTGATTTGCTTTGTTGGCAGCGCGGTATACTTGGCTATGAATATTCTTTTTCAAGGTGACTCGATTACAGATGCCTCTAGGAACCGTGATAGTGCGCAGGCTAATCAACCTGCGGCGCTTGGTTCTGGTTATGCTAATTTAATTGCAGCGAGATCACTAAAGAACAAGCCAAAGGCAAATTTATCTTTTTTAAATCGTGGCATTAGTGGTAACCGTATTGTTGACTTGTATGCTCGTTGGAAAAGTGACGCCTTAAACTTAAAGCCTGATTTAATTAGCATTTTGATTGGTGTGAATGATCTTTGGCATGAATCTAAACACAGCAATGGTGTTGACTTAAAGCGCTTTGAAACCATGTATAGATTACTTTTAGAATTCACCCGTGAGCAGTTAGTAAACACTAAGCTGGTCATTTGTGAGCCTTTTTTATTGCCTTGTGGTGTAGCTGATGAAAGCTGGTTTGAGGATATGTCAGAGCGCCGTGCCATTGTTGAAAAGCTTGCTCATGAATTCTCAGCTAGTTTTGTTCCGTTTCAAACTAAGTTTGACGCAGCACTCGAGCTTGCGCCTGCTGCGTTTTGGGCTGAGGATGGGGTTCATCCTAGCCCTGCGGGTCATCAGCTTATGGCGGATGCTTGGCTTGAAGTAGCGGGTCATTTAATTGAGTAGGGTTTAAAAGCATTGCTTGTATTCGCTTTCATGGTTTAAATCCAGATAGCATAATTTGAATAGTGCTTCAATTCATATTTTGGCATAATCATGGTGCTTTTTACAATAATAATGCTCATAAAACAATTTCTTGTTGACGTATAACAGCACATCATTACCTTAATCAATTACTTAACATTGCCAGTTTTAGTAACTTAGTAGATTACTTATTACACTTATTTAGTCACTATGGTATTACGCAAGTGAATGTGGGTATTTATACTTGCTATACTTCACCTTGGAGATTTCGATCTCCATCTCCTCTCTGACGGCCCTAGCTTTCCCCCGAGCTAGGGCACAACTTTATAGCAACCATTTTTAAAACACAAGCTCGAGTACTTAAGCTAAAGCTCAGTGGTCGTATGCTGAAACCTTGCAAGCAATCGCCTATTCTTCAACTCAACACCAAACCAATTTCAGCACTGTCATGGCATTGAACTAATCTAAGCTTAGTTTTGTAGGCATAACAGTTTTCAGCTTAAACACAGGATCGACTTAGCCTATCCGTTTTTACTCGCCTAGTTCGGCATTTCAAACGCTGCAAACGTTTTAAATGCAAGAGGCTATATATTCAGCCTTCTTTCAACCACTTAATTGCCTCTTCTTTTATCGTGAACATTTTTGCTTTATAGCCTGCATTTAAGATAACTGTCATCAGAAAACCGTAGCTTTTATCTTGAGCTGTGATTAAGAATGCAATACGCCAATCTAGCAAATGTTTCAATACGCGCATTTTTCTATACGCAATAATGTAGTTTTCAAAAGGGTTGGCTTTATTAGTAGACTGCCTAACATCTACCAGAATCGAAAAGACGCCTGCACTTTCACTAAACTTTGCAAGTTCTTCAACAATAACTTGCGCCCGTGTGTAACTTAAGTCTCCAATGAGGTCACAACAAATGTGCAAACCATCCTCTGAAAGATAAAGACTATGACTACTCGAGTCCATCGACCAACCTCCACAAGATGAGCGTTACGGTTTATTAAATTGCTAATACCAGCAAATAACTAAAGCCTTTCAGCATCGTTTTTGAATCTGTGTGGCTTTGTCAATAGTTTAGATTTGACCATTTTAGATATTCAAACCAAAAAAAACCTTTTAACTAAATGACAACAAGGCAAAAACTACGCTTTACAAAAAAACGTTTAAAGCTGCTTATTGAGCATTTTATAAACAGAAAATCATGCTCAAATTATGTAGCGTACAGAAACTATTTAGTAACTTATTGGGTTACAGTATAACCTTATTGAGTCAAGGTTAAAACGTATTACTTTATACACATTTTTGTGTACTTTTCTAAGAAGTGAAATGCCGAGGTATTAAGAACGGTCTTTCACCTTACTGTGGTTAATTGTAATTGAGGTGCCTAGTCTATTTGCCTTGAAGTATGTTACCGCGGAAGGAAGCTAAATATGTCAAACTATAGACACATGAATAAGCAAGTCAGACAAGCAGCTAAAGTTGAGATGACCAGAAAAAAACTAACACAATCTCAGCTAGCGCAAGCACTGGAGATAAGCCGGGGCCATTTGAATCGTATGTTAAGTGATAACCACAGTGGTCCGGGGCAAGCAAAAACACCAGACTCTTGGTCTTCTTTGCTTGACGCATTGGGGTTAAAACTCGTTGCCGTTCCAAAGGACTTTCCTGTTCCTGAAGAACTTGACTTTGATGATGATACAAAGTTAGAACAAATAAACAATTCAGGTGTATTTGAGGTTAAACGCATAGAAGCAAAAAACAAAAACGAATAGGCACTTGCAGTAGATATTTTAGACAGTTTCAAGGTACCTTGCATTCACGTTTTAAGGTAACAAGCTAACTCAACCTACAGCGGCTTATGGCTTGCAGATTTACACATACTTGCAGTTCCATGAAACATTGCAGCCTTGGCTGAGTTGGTTTGTTTTTACTCCCCCGGGTCGCACGAATGGTCTGATGGTGCAACCATTCGTGGAAATACTATAGGTATACTCATGCATGAAAGTTTTAGTGTCTAATGA
>CAYGTA010000060.1:0-6790 GCA_964352605.1 uncultured bacterium
GCTGTTTTATTTTTGCTGTTTTATTTTAGGGGTTGCCTTAGGGGCAATATCCAGTCGGCATGCCATTGAATAATGTTTTCTTTTGATAGGTCTATAGATGAGTCCATGATGGGTTGGGGGTCGCGTCCGTTTAGGCTTACGCTGGTTTGGGCGCGTATTCTTACGTCTTCTGGGTTTCTGTCTTTGACTAGGTATTTAGCGTATTCGTGTATTAAGTGTGAGGTGCCACCAAAGCGGTTGTACTGCCAGCTTTCAATTTCTTCTTCAGCGTTTATTTCTATGCGTTCGCCTGTTTTTAGGTCATCTATTATGTAGCTTATATTGCCGTATTTGGTTCTTAGTAGCATGCGCCATGCAAAGCGGTGTCCTTCTTCGGTCCAGAGGGCATCGCCTGGAATTATGAAGTTTCTTAGCGGCAATAGTATTTGTATACTCATCCATATGCTTAGCAATACAATGACGCTTTGATTGAATTTTAGGTTGCTTTTTTTGTTCTTTTTCTTGCTAGGTTTATCTGGCTGAATGTCAGCTTTTTTAAAGATGATGCTTGCAACTAAGTAGGCCACTACCAGACCAGCCATTGAGCCTATGCTGAATATTAGGGGGTTGAGACTCTCGAACATTCTTAAGGCAAATAGGCCTGTTGTAAGTCCGCTTATGACAAAAATAATTTTGCCTATTAAGCTTGCTTCTTTAAATGTAAATATGAGTTTTTCTGGCCAATCTGGATCTAGAAACAAGGTGGTAGCAACAATCATGAACCATGGGAATATGCCTATGCCAAACCAGTTTGAGTTTAAGAGATGAAAGAGTGTTAAGCCTATAAATGCATAGGGTCTTGTTGCCTTTATAATTAAGAAGGGTGCTGCAAATATATCTAGCGCTATGCTTGCGTAAGATGCAAATAGTGCAACCCATTCTTGTGTAAATAAACTACCTACCAACGGAAAGTCAGTTCTGGCTGAGAGCCAGAGTTTCATAGGTTGACCTCTTAACCAGTCAGGCTGCAATTTGGCTACGCCTCCAAAGAAGTAAGGCATGGCTATTTGAAATTGAAGTATAAAAAGTACCCAGCGTGGCACGTAGCTTGGGTCGCCAGCTTTCTTTTTACTAAATCTTGCATCTAATGAAAAGTACTGATTTAGGGGTAAAAAGATCATTAAGAAACACATTAATATAACTAGGTAAGTATGGTTCAAATACCGTGTTTCTTCTAGCAAGAAAAAGTAAAGAATACTTACAAATGCGTAACTGCAGGCAAATTTATAAAAATAGCCAAGGCTTATAAATACACCTGCCAAGCCTATTAAAGCAAAGACCATATTAAGCGCTACGTCTGGTAAAGGATTCACCCAAGTAAAAAGATCGTACTTAAAGTTATACTCAGGGTATATCCAGTATACGGCGACTTGATTGAGGTAGAACATTCTAATTGTTCGCCACACCAAAATAATGCCAAAAGCTATTCTAAAAAAGACAAGGCTTTTAATACTGACAGGTTCAAAAAGCTTACTAATAAGAGCTTGCATTATGCATTCATTGTGACATTTTGTAACCTAACTGTAGTGTTCTGAAGTGCAGACTAAGCAGGCTGATCCCCCCTGCTTACAGCTAAGCAGGCTAAACTAAGCTGTGGCCAAAACACATCTACCTAAAAAATACAGAGCTCGAAAAACTCGAGTTCAGGCTTTGGTTGTGTTGTTGTTTTTGGCGCTCAGCCTTACTGCTTTATTAGCTGAGCGCTACCCCATTATTTATGAAAGTATTAATGGGCTTAAGCAGCTTTTGGGTTTTGGTGAGTTTATTGGTCTTGAGGGGCCTGTTGAGCTTGTTCGTGTGAGTGATGGTGACACGATTGTGGTTCGTTTTGAAGGTAGCGAGGAGAGTTTGCGTTTAATTGGTATTGATACGCCTGAGAAGTTTGCATCTACAAAACTCGAGCAGGATGCTGCTGCGTCGCCTTTATCTAAAGAAGAAATTCAGGTTTTGGGTGAGGCGGCCTCTAGCTTTGTCAAAACCTTACTAAGAGGCAAAACCTTGTACCTTGAGTTTGATGCGAGTGAACGTGATAGGTACAGGCGTTTGTTGGTTTATGTTTACTTTCGAGATGCTGAGGGTGACTTTGTTTTTGATGACAGTTCGTTTAAGCAGCTTAATCTTGAGATTGTTAAAGCAGGCTGGGCGGAGCCTTTAACCATCCCACCTAATGTGCGTTACGCCAACGATTACCTTGAAGCAGCTAACTTAGCTCGGCAGTCTAATAAGGGAATGTGGGCGGTTTTGAGTGATGAGTGAAAGGTAAAAACTTGAAAGCAATGAGTTAGAGCATATCTTCAATTTATGCTCTAACTAGAAACCCTGCTAAATCAATCTGTTGAACAAGGTTTGCTCTTACCTCATTGCTCATTGCTTTCAACTCATTGCTGCGCTAGCTATAAGAGCGGTAGCGTCATCATGTTCTGCACACTTATATGCCCTGCGAGTGCTCTTGCTGCTTTTCTAAAAGCAATTGATTCTGGGGCATCTGGGTTAGCTAAGACAATGGGTTTGCCGGCGTCGCCACTTTCTCTTACTGCTCTATTTATAGGTATTTCACCTAAGATAGCTAGTTTTTCTGATTCAGCCCACGCTTTAGCGCTACCTTCACCAAAAATGTAATCTTTTGTTCCGTCTGGAAGTTGGTAGTAAGACATGTTTTCTATAATGCCAAAAACAGGCACGTGGGTTTTGCGTAGCATGTTATAAGAACGCTTTACATCTAGCAGTGCCATATCTTGGGGGGTGGTCACGATCAATGCACCTGTTACGGTGGTGAGTTGCGTTAAAGATAACTGAACATCCCCTGTACCGGGGGGTAAGTCAATCACAAGGTAGTCAAGTTCACCCCAAAGCGTTTGGTTAAGCATTTGGTTAATCGTGCCATGCAAAATAGGGCCCCGCCAAGTGAGGGCCTGACCATCTTCAACCAAGTTAGCTATAGACATGATCTTAACGCCATAGTTTTTTAAAGGAATAATATTTTTTTCTTCATCCGCCATAAGGCGTTTACCTTCAACTGAATACATTTTAGCTTGGCTAGGGCCGTAAATATCTGCGTCAAGCAAACCCACATCTGCACCTTCAAGCGCAAGACTCGCAGCTATATTGGCAGCTACGGTTGATTTACCCACGCCACCTTTACCTGAACCAATCGCAATAATGTTTTTAATACCCGGAATGGCATCCTTTTGAGCACCCCGCACCTGAGAGCCAAACTCGAGCTTTATGGTTTCTACACCACTTACTTTGCTTACGGCTTGTCTTATGTCGCCTTCAATTTTGGCTTTCATGGGGCAAGCGGGTGTGGTTAGGTTTATTTTTATGAATGCTTCTGTTCCTTCAACCGTGACGGTGTCTACCATGCCTAAACTCACTAGGTCTTGGTGTAGTTCTGGGTCGTCTACTGTTTTAAGTGCGTTAATAATTTGTTCTTGCGTTGTCATAGTGCTCTAAAGGTAACAGTCTGACCTTGCTGCTGTTAGGGTCTATCCTACAAGTCTCTTTGGACTTTGCTTTGAACTTCTCTATTAGGCTGCTTAAGGTCTTTTTATGGTATTTAAGCATGCTGTCTTTTGTTAGGTTGAACAAATAACTCATGCTTACGTTATACTCTTGTATTAATTGGTGGGTGTCAATTAGCTAAAGCTGAATAAGAAACTTAAAGTATTTGTTCAGTCGTGCCGTTTTTTGTCACAAACCGTCCAGCAAAGGACGATAATAAAGAGAATGAGTTTTCGGTATCAAAAATTAAATCTTTATGCAGAAAGAAAGCCTGTAAAGACGTTCGAAGGGGTTGACCCTTTAACCGGCCTGCCTGTACTTGTTTACGAGTTTCAAGCTGCACCTAGAAACAAGCTCGAGCTGCTTGAGTCTCAGAACATTCCGGGTATTTTGGATGTTGAGGTTGGCGATACGAGTTTGGTGGCAGTTGCGTATTCTAAGCGTTATAAGGCGGTTACGCGGCCTTTTCGTGTACCTAAGCATACTTTGCTTCTTGACAGTGCGCGTGCGCTTCGTGATGCTGCGCGCGTTGGTATTGTTCATGGTGATATTCGTCCTGATAGATTTTTAAGTACGCAGGATCATGTTTTGCTTGAGGGTTTTGGTATGCCTTGGGGTGTTATTGATAATCCTTATCGTGCGCCTGAAACGAAATTCCCTAATTTAAGTGATGATGTTTATGCTTGGGCTAAATCTATTCTTGATTTGGTTTCAGGTGATTTATCTGAAGCGCAGTCTAGTCTCTTAACGCAGTGTCTTTTGGCTAATCCTAATGATAGGCCTGATGCTGAAACGCTTTTCATGACTTTAGAAAATAGTATTCGGCAAGATGAGCAGAACCCTCAGCCGAACAAGCAAAGCATGAATGATTTTCATTTATCTTTTGATGAAGACAGCATGAAAACATCTGGCTTTCAGGAGGCTGCTGAACCTGCTTCTTTTACTAACGAAGCTACTAGTAGCAAAAAAACTAACGAAACAACAGAGCCTAAGCAGGAACTACCCCTTAAGCCCGAACTTGATACAAGTGCCAAATCAACCTTCATTAAGAAACCGCCCCCTGGTGCTACTTATAAAACGGGCGAAGCTTACCCAGATGCGCACCCTAGCAAAATGAAACTCGAGCAGGATTTAGCGACCTTGCGTTCTGACTTAGAATCGGGTTCAGGTAAGCGTCGTCGGGGCTTTTTGTTTGGTGGTTTATTGCTTGCGGTTTTAGCGTTGGCTGCACTTGCGCTTGTGAATCAGTTGTTTAATACAAATGCGTTGCCGCAGGCTGCACCTTCTACAAATGTTACGCAATATATTGTGCGCCTTGAGGTTTCACCTGCAAGTTTGCCGCCTGTTGATATTATTGTTATTGAGAGCCCTGCGGGTTCTTCGCTTGTGGCTAATCAAGTTTTAGGTAAGTATCCGGCGGGCATTAATCAGGTTGTACTAGACAAAGAAGGCTTATGGCGTTTTCAAGCTAGGTTTGAAGATACTGTATCTGAGCTTGTGTCGTTACAATTACCAGCCGAACGTAGTGCTGTTTTATCTATCATTGAAGAAGAAGCTGAGTAGGTTTTGTTGACGTTACGCCATGCTAAAGCTTGCGTTTCAGTTCGGGTCTTATTCTAAGCATGTTCCACTCGAGTTTATTTTTTAAGTGATTCTTTAGCTATTTAGGGGTTACCTCATGTCTATTGTTGTTCTTGATTATGGTTCTCAGTTTACTCGACTTATTACGCGTAGATTACGTGAGTTAAGGGTGTATTCGGTTATTTTACCGGCTTCTTCGAGCCTTGCTGAGATTCAGTCTTATTCGCCGCAGGGTGTCATTTTGTCAGGTGGGCCTAGTAGTGTTTATGATGCTGCTGCGCCTCAATTGGCTGAGGGTTTGCTTGAAGCTAAGTTGCCTATTTTGGCTATTTGTTACGGCATGCAGCTTATTGCGCAGACACTTGATGGTGAAGTGAAAGCAGGCAAGGTACATGAGTACGGTAAAGCCGTGCTTAGTAACTATGAGGGTAGTCTCTTTGATGGGGTTGAGGGTGACTTTGTTGCTTGGATGAGTCATGGTGACTCAGTTGCAAAAGCCCCAACTGGCTTTAAGGTGGTTGCGTCTACCGCAGATACGCCTATTACGGCTATGGAGGATACTGAGCGGCATATTTACTGCTTGCAGTTTCACCCTGAAGTGCAGCACACACCTAAAGGCACCGCTTTACTTGAAACCTTTATTTCTAAAACATCAGCCCCTAGAGATTGGAATGCTGAGCATATTGTTGATGAGCTTAGTCAAGACATTAAAAATACTGTTGCTAATGAGCGCGTTTTGCTGGGCATTTCTGGCGGGGTTGATAGCAGTACTTTAGGTTTACTGTTAAACAAAGCTATTGGTAAGCAACTTTTTGCTGTTTTTGTTGATCAGGGCTTACTCAGGCTAAATGAACGCCAAGAAGTCGAAAGGGCCTTAACGGGTTTAGGGGTTAATCTTATTGTGGTTGATGCCAGAGACCGCTTTATGAGCGCACTTGACGGTGTAAGTGATCCTGAAGAAAAACGTAAAATCATTGGTAAAGAATTTGTAGATGTCTTTAAAGCAGAAGCATTAAAACTAGAGGCGCAGCACGGAAAAATCAAGTTCTTAGCCCAAGGTACGCTTTACCCAGATGTTATTGAATCAGCAGGGGGTCATGGTGCTGCCAACATAAAAAGCCATCATAATGTAGGTGGGCTACCTAAAGACCTTGGCTTTGACCTTTTAGAACCCTTTCGCACTCTTTTTAAAGATGAAGTGCGCAGAATAGCCACTGAGCTAGGCATGCCTGACCACTTACGTGACCGCCATCCTTTCCCTGGGCCTGGCTTAGCCATTCGCTGTATTGGCGCAATTAGTGAAGAGCGCTTAGACATTTTAAGACGCGTGGATGACATCTTTATTTCAGCCTTAAGAGAATACGATTTATATAAAGACACAGACCAAGCCCTCGCGGTTTTAACGCCCATTCGCTCAGTAGGTGTTATGGGTGACGGACGCACCTATGCTTTTACCGTGGCACTTAGGGCCGTATCGAGTCAAGACTACATGACTGCAGACTGGACACGCCTACCTCACGACTTTCTAGCTAGCGTAAGTAACCGCATTGTCAATAGCGTAAAAGAAGTCAACCGAGTGGTCTATGACATAACCAGTAAACCCCCCGGCACAATAGAGTGGGAATAAAGCGTAGGAATAAAGCGTAGGAATAAAGCGTAGGAATAAAGC
>CAYGTA010000060.1:6890-14853 GCA_964352605.1 uncultured bacterium
GGAATAAAGCGTAGGAATAAAGCGTAGGAATAAAGCGTAGGAATAAAGCTACAGTCAACTTTTAGCTCAAAAGCGTATACTCCCAGCATGAGTTTACAAGAGTACGCCATAGAGTTCTTGTTTGACGCCAAAAGCGAAACAATCCTTTTAGAACTCTACGACAAACTCGAGCGCTCTGGCTTTGGCTTACCTGAGCAGATCATTAATTTCCAACCACATATCACGCTGAACGTTTGCAACATTCTTGATGTAGCTAAGCTCGAGTCTGTCTTAAGGGAGTTTTGTGCTAAGCAAGCTAGTTTTGACTTGACCTTGTCGCATTTGGGTTGCTTTTTGCAACCACAAGCCATTGTTTTTTTAGCACCCACAGTTACCCAAACTTTATTTGCTTTTCATGCTGAGCTTATTAGGCAACTACAGCCCTGTATTTCAGCTACCCGTAGTTACTATGAACCAAACCACTGGGTTCCGCATTGCACCGTTGCTTTTGGTTTTAAAGAACAAAAGCTAACTGAAATAATGCGTTTATGTACAGATTTTACTTTACCTTTAGCTGTTAAACTAAAAAGCATTGCTGTGGTAGCAGTGCCCAACGGGCAAACCCTTCTTGACATCCCCTTGCCAAAAGACTTTAGGAAAGCTAAACTCTAAGTCAATGAAATCCTTAAAGCAATCATGGTGGCACTCGAGCTGGCGATGGCGTAGCTAGTCTTAGTTTCGTTTTTCGTTCAGCGCTTAGTTTGTCTAAGCGCTTTTCTTTTTGTCATTTCATAAATTTAGGAGTTCTTATGCGCAAGCGCATTCTTACGGGTGACCGCCCGACAGGTCAGCTTCATATTGGTCATTACTTTGGTTCTTTACAAGACCGTGTTCAGTTACAAGATAGCTTTGATACTTTCATTTTAATAGCAGATGTTCAGGCGTTAACAGATAACTTCGAGCATCCTGAACGCATCAAAGAAAACTTGTTTGAAGTTGTACTCGATAACTTAGCAGTAGGCATTGATCCAGAAAAAGTAAGCTTTGTTATTCAGTCCATGATTCCAGAAATAGCTGAGCTGACCGTTCTTTACAGTAACCTTGTTAGTGTTTCTCGCTTAGAGCAAAACCCAACTGTTAAATCTGAAATCAAACAAAAACAAAGCCTATTTAAAGACTCCGTGACTTACGGTTTTTTAGGCTACCCTGTCAGCCAAGCTGCTGACATAACGGCATTTCAAGCAGAACTTGTGCCCGTAGGAAATGACCAGCTACCCATGCTTGAACAAACCCGTGACATCGTGAGAAAATTTAACCGTATTTACAGCACTACCTTAATTGAACCCCAAGCTAAGCTAGGTGCCTTCCCAAGAGTCAAAGGCTTAGATGGTAGTAAGAAAATGTCCAAAAGCCTAAACAACGCCATTTTTCTAGCAGATACCCCAGACCGCATTACACAAAAAGTTATGAGCGCCGTTACTGACCCAAACAAACTACGCCTAAAAGATAAAGGAAATCCAGATCTTTGCACTGTCTTTGAGTACCACAGTATGTTTGCTTCAAACACCCAAGAAATCAAAAGCGAATGCCAAGCAGGCACAAGAGGCTGCGTGTTTTGCAAAAAGCAACTCAGTCAAACCATAACTGAAACCCTAAATCCCATTTATGAAAAAAGACTAAGCTATCAGAAGGATTTACAAAGTGTAAAAGAACTTGTATTTGAAGGCACACAAAAAGCCAAAATAATAGCAGCACAAACCCTAAAGCAAGTCAAAAATGCCATGCAAATTAACTACCAATAGAGAAAAATAGAAAAGCTCGAGTTTTTAAACTCGAGCTTTATTATGTGCTAACTTAGGCTGTCTAGCTTGGGGTTATCTGCCTAGCCAGAAAGAGTCAGCGTAGCCTTTGGTATTTGCAGCATTGTTCCAAACAGTGACTTCTGCGCTGGTGCTGTTTGGGCCTGTTGTAAAGCTGAGTTCTGTCCATGTCCAGTTGCTATTCGTTATCGTAGAATATTTGGCTTGGCCTCCATAGTCTTTTACGCCAATTGCAATAGATGCACCGGGCTCATCAACTCTAAGGTAACCGTTAAATGTATACGTTGTGTTTGGTCGTAAGCCACGTATAATTTGTCCCATCCCACCTTGACCTGTTATTTCTGCACCTCGGGTTTGCCAGCCATCATAACCGTTTGAGGTCACTTCGGCATTTGTCTGCCAATCCCAAAAAGTAAAGTTATTGAGCCATCCTTCCCCCATGAAGCTATACCCAGCTTGTCCTTGTGCACTTCTGAGTATTGCGTTAGCATCTATAAGGCCGTAGCCTGTACTGCTATAGTTCTCAGGCCACTGACCTGTGTTACCCATATAAACAAATAAGCTGTAAGGGTCTTCTAAGTGGTAGTCACTCAGGGCTAAGGCTAAAACGCCTGTGGTGACTGGAGCTGCGAAGGATGTTCCTGTTGCTAACGTGAGTTGTTCTCCAGGGTAGCTTGTTACAATTTGTTCGCCTGGTGCTTGGCTAATAATACCTGAGAAATTCGAGAAATCAGAGACTCGGTTACTACTATCAATACTGCCAATGCCGTACATGTAAGGAAAAATGTTTGTATCTTGCCACCATGCCATCTGAGCAGGGTAGGTTACGGTTGCTCTGGCATCATTACCTGAAGAAGCTATCATCATGACTTTATTTTGACCTGCATATTCAATCATATTGTGCAAAGGTAAATAGTAGTCATAGCTTCCTAAAGAGAAGTTAATGATGTCTGCACCTTTTTGTATGGCCCATTCGACTGCCATAATGACATCATCTAAGTCGCCTGAGCCGTCTTTATCAAGTACACGTAGTGGCAGTAACGTGGCTTTCGGAGCAATCTGAGCGATTATCCCTGCTACAGCGGTACCATGACCAAAGCCTGCATCACTAGTTGTTCCTTCTTCTTGAGGATTATTGTCGTTATCTACGAAGTCTTTCCACTCATTAGCGGGGGCTAAGCGACCTGCAAAAACAGGATGATTTAGGTCTATGCCAGTATCAAGAATAGCTACTTTTACGCCGCTACCAAAGTTAATTGCGGCATCGTGCGCTTCATGAAGCTTAATTTGCCGCCATAAGGTTTCATTTCCAGATGGTACTGCAGGGGCAGTATTGCCACTAGCCCAGGCACTCCAGCCGCCAGCCCATGCACTAAAACCGCCAGCCCATGCACTTCTTCCTCCAGCCCATGCGCTAAAACCACCAGCCCATGCAGATCTTCCGCTTGCTGTTACTTCTGGAGATGCAAGTGCATCTTGATTAACTGAGGTATCTAAGGTTGTGAGTTCGCCTTCTTCTTTACTAAAGCCTAAAACGGCAAAGCCTGCTTCGGGTAAAAAACTAACAACTTCACCACCGTATTTTGCCATTAGGCTTTCAGGGCTATCTTCAGAAGTTATATTTACCGTCGCTAGGTAAACGTGTTTGGTTTCTTCTACTGGTTCTATGTCAACACGCGTTACCGTACTACAGGCTGTTAAAAGAGCTAGCAAACTCCATATAAAGACAGTTTTTAGAGGTTTAACTGCTACGTTATTCAAGACGACCTCCATAGTCGGTTGCGCTACTGGCTAACTACTTCTTGGAAGCGCCCAAGTATATCGAAGTAGATCTTTGCCTCTTAGGAGACAAGATAGTGTTTACCTAATCAGGCAATCCAAACTAAAGTATTGCGCACTTTTTCTTACAGTTTTCTTACAGCGCTCTTAACTAAAGCCTTTGGCATTTAAACCGCTTGCAGCGTTTTAGATAGCAAACGAGATAAGCAAAAAATCTGCCAAGCAGATACAGTGTTTAACAAGAAAACGGCCCTAGCTGATTGCTTTAATGAGTGGTTCAGTAAGTCTTTTATCAAGACGTAAGCTTGTCAAAACTTTTAATCCTGATTACTAACGACTTAGCTGCCTAAGCGTTAAGCTTGCTTTTATGAACTATTGGCTTATGAAAAGTGAACCCGATGTTTATGGCTTTGAGCATTTATTGGCCGAGCCGAATCAGACGGGTATGTGGGATGGTATTCGTAATTATCAGGCGCGTAACTTTATGCGTGACAGTATGCAGGTGGGTGATAAGGTCTTGTTTTATCATTCGAATACCAAGCCACCGGGTGTAGTAGGTATAGCTGAAATTGTTACTGAGGCTTACCCTGACCCAACTCAGTTTGACCCTAATGAAAAGTATTTTGATGCTAAGTCAAATCCTGAGAATCCTCGTTGGGTTGTTGTAGATGTCAAGGCAATTCGTAAACTAAATACCTATATTTCTCTAGAGATGATTAAATCCGAGCCAAAACTTGCTAATATGAGGCTTGTTCAAAAAGGAAATCGTTTAAGCATTATGCCGGTAGAAAAGAACGAGTTTGATTTCATTTTAGAGCTTGGTAAGTAAGGAGTTATTTGTATGTCAGATCTTATTCATAGTGCAGCTCGAGCTTTGGCGGATGAAACTATTGCGCTTCGTCGTGATTTTCATGAGCATCCTGAGATTGCTTTTGAGGAGCTTCGCACCTCTGCTATTGTTGCTAAAAAGCTTGCAGAGTGGGGCTTGACGGATATTCGTACGCAGGTGGGTAAAACGGGTGTCACAGCTTTGCTTGATTCTGGTAAGCCGGGTAAAACAGTGTTAGCTAGGGCCGATATGGACGCGTTGCCTGTTCATGAAGAGCGTGATGATTTGAGTTTTGCTTCTAAAACAGCTGGCAAAATGCATGCTTGTGGTCATGATGGTCACACAGCTATTTTGCTTTCTGTTGCTAGGCTTTTGAGTGAGCAAAAAGAGCAGTTTAGCGGTAAAGTTTTGTTTGTGTTTCAGCCTGCTGAGGAGGTTGTTGCGGGTGCTGAGGCTATGCTTGCAGATAACGCTTTGGCTTCTTATGGGGTGGATCACAGTATTGGTTTGCATTTGGGTAGCATGGTTCCTTTGGGCGCAGTAGCGTTAAGGGCTGGTCCTGCTATGGCAGCAGCTGATGCGCTTAAAATTACGCTTAGAGGTAAAGGTGGGCATGCAGCTATGCCTCATGAGAGTATTGACCCGATTGTGGCTGCTTCGCATATTATTTTGGCCTTACAAACGCTTGTTTCGCGTGAGACTGATCCGGTTGATCAGGCGGTCATTAGCATGACAGCAATTCAGGCTGGTAGTGCGTTTAACATTATTCCTGAAGAGGTTGAAATTAAAGGTACCCTTCGTACTTTTTTAGCTGAAACCAGAGAGCATTTGCGTAGCCGTATTACTGAGGTAGCTGAGCAGCTTGCTGCCACCTTGCGTTGCACTGCTGAAGTTGACTTTATTCAGGGTTCCCCTGCTGTTGATAATGACGCAGCTATGACAGCGCGCATGGCTAAAGTGGCTGCTTCTGTTGTTGGAGAAGCTAATGTCAATGCTAATGCGCCTCAGATTATGGGGGGCGATGACATGTCATTATGGCTTCAACAGGCTGCTGGTTGTTACTTTTTTGTGGGTGCAGGCAATGAAGAAAAAGGTTTTAACTATCCGCATCACCATCCTAAATTTGCAATTGATGAAGCCTCGTTACCGTTAGCTGTTGAGTTATTAAGTAAAGGTATTCTTGAGTTTTTAAGTTAATTTAGCTTGTAACAAAATTAGGGCGAGGTGCTATAAAACACCCCGCCCTTCATTGTTTATATAGTTCACTCTTAAAGCTGACAAAGTCATGATATAATTTGTTCATGAATCAACGTCGTGCTTTTATTTTGGATATGGTAGCCGAAAACTATATCAGTTCTGCGCGCCCTGTTGCTTCTTCGTTTATTGCTGAGCATGTAGATCTTAGTAGTGCAACCATCCGCAATGAACTAGCCGCCTTAGAACATGATGGTTTTTTACAACAACCGCACACCTCAGCAGGTCGCACACCCACCAAATTAGGTTTTGAAACTTACGCGCACAAGTTTATTCCACCAGGTCATTTAACTGAGCAGCAGCTTTCATTACTTAGCCTTGCTTTAAATGGTACTCATGGTGATCATTTTTTACAAAATGTTGCCAATGCCGCCTCTATGCTTTCTGGTTACGCGGTGCTTGTTCGTTTACCCGCTAATCCTGACATTAAAGCTCTAGAGATTCATTTATCTTGCTTGTCTAGCACACGCATACTGGCAGTTGTTATTCTTGAAAATGGCTTAATAAGGCAGCTCAGTTTAGAGCTTAACCCTGTTCCTAAAGAAGCTATTTTACGCGAAGCTGAACAAAACTTAAGGCAATTAGCGGTACCTTTAAAAGAACTTCCTGAAGGCATAAAAGATATTGCCAAACGAGCTAAAGAAGAATTATCGAACACGCTTTTAGCTTTAGCTGGAGCACTACCCCAAATTACTCCCCCTCGTATCTTTTCACAAGGCTTAAAACAAGTCTTAAGTGAACCTGAATCCAGTAACCCTGAGTTTGTCAGAAGTCTTGTTGAGCGCTTTGAAAACCCTGAAGCGTTTGATAACCTTGATGACCTAAGTTTATCTTTAGATGAACCTTTAGCAAGCATTGCCGCCAAACTAAATTTTGGCCCCAGCCAAGCTCAACTCATTGTTTTAGGGCCAACACGCATGCGCTACAGGCAAGCTTTAACTGTTGCACATGGTGTTACCCAAATGGCCACACAACTAAATTAGTTTTTTATTAGACCAAACTCGAGTACGGAAACCGCTACACTAGCTTATGACTGTCAATGTGCTTTTCTTTGCAAGTTTACGTGAAGCAACCAACACGCGTGAACTGAGTTTGTCTTTAGATCAACCTTTAAGCACAAGGGCGCTCGCCCAACAACTCGAGCGTGACTTTGCTGGCTTATCACTTTCTGGTTCCCTTTGTGCCATTAATGAGCAGTACGCTAAACCGGATGACCTTCTCAATGAAGGTGACACCGTTGCTTTCTTTCCGCCTGTTTCGGGGGGCTAGTGCTAGAAGCTAGAGATTACTTTATTGTCACAACTGAAAAGCTCGAGCTTTCGGCTTTTGTTGATTGGGTTACGGATGATGCTTTTGGGGCGGTTGCTAGTTTTATTGGTACGGTTCGTTCTCCTAATTTGGGTTTAGATGTGTCTTATATTGATTATGAGGGCTATCAAGGCATGATTGAAACTCAAATGGCGGTGCTTGCGAAAGAGTTGCGTGAGGCGCTTGATTTGGGTCATCTTGTACTGGCGCACCGCTTGGGTAAGTTAAAACCTAGTGAGGCAAGTATTGCTATTGTGGCGTCTTCGAAGCATCGTAAAGATGCCTTAGTTGCTTGCCAAAAGGGTATTGATAGAGCAAAAGAATTACTGCCTATTTGGAAGTATGAAGTAACAAATGAGGGTAGTACTTGGGTTGAGGGTAATAGCTCTGCTAGTCAAACGCTCTAGCTTTATTTTTTCGATGCTGCATTTAGCTGAAATTTCCTTCGTGAGCTTTAGCTTTAGCAGTTCCACGACAAATGTGAGACGTTCGCTTCGTGCCTTTGTTTCAATGACCCAAGGCGTTCGGATATCATCTGATTAAAGGGTTCCATGATTTACTGCTTCGCAGATAAATCATGGAAATCCTATTTATATTCAATATTATGAGATCTACAGTGTTTGCTATTTTGCAAATACTTCTTATATGGCGGCTTTCAAGTAAAACACACCATCAACTTAGTGCATCTGTTTTTACTCACCTGGTGTTGTATTTAAAACAATGTAAGCGTTTTAAATACAAAAGGCTATATAATTAGCGTTTCCACGAATGCTTCCACCATCAAAGCATTCGTGCGACCACTGAACCTAGACCATCTGAATTCTAGGGGGGTAAAAACTAAGCAACTCAGTCGCTGCTGCAATGTTTCTTGGAAACGCTTAATCATTCAAAAGTTCTTAAATCCCATGTTGCTTTAATTCTGAACTGGGTGACTCAGTGAGTTTCTTTGTTGTGTTGAAAAACACTTATCTAGATGGCAATCGAGATAAAGTGG
>CAYGTA010000061.1:0-14791 GCA_964352605.1 uncultured bacterium
TCAAATCAGAACTACTAAAATACTCTGCGCTTAAACCTATAGCTTGACTCGCTGGTTGTTCTTTAACTGAAATAGGTTGAGGTGTTTGGGTACATGACGAAATTAGCACTGCTAACAGACATAGCAGGGCGAACAAGGATTTAGGTAGTGGCTGCATATTGCTCCTTAAGGCGAAGAAATGCTCATACTTCTTTCATAAAAATAGAGGTTTTTAAAAAAAATGAAGGTACTATCGTCACAAGCAAAGGCACAATCGCACTATCTGTGATTAAAGATAAACAGTAATTTTTAAAGAATCAAAAGCTACGTTATAAAGCCAAAATTACAAATAAAATTTACGTGCTATAAAAACAGGAAATCAAGCACCCAAAGCATTTGAATACAAGACAAACAGCTATTTTGATATTTAAGATAAGCTAAAAAAAGCTTAGTCGTAACCAGTTTATACCTAAGCCCAATACCAGCATTATAATGACTACTCTAACGATAGAACCTGAAGATATAACCTTTTGGTTTAAAACTTCCTCATAGTGCAAATCACACCAAGCATCAGAAACAGGTGCATGAGGATGCGCTCGAGTGTGGCCGGGTTCACCGCAAAGACTACAAACCCCGCAATAGCCTTCAGGCAGATTTTTTAACGTTTCTGCAAAGTCAGCATTTTCTTTTCGTTCTAAGCAGTAGCAATCCACTTAGTTAAGCATGCAAGAATCGTTTTGCTTGGGCAAGGAATTTTTCAACTTATTAGTTATGACAATAAGCACTTCTTAAACTACAGGGTAAACCATTTGCATAGCAATACCTTTTTCATCATAGTCAGTTGTTTCAGGTAATTTCCGTAAAAATGCCTCAGGAAAACTAGCTGTAAGCGCATTGACAAAAGCGTCCACAACATCATCTCTCGCCACACCCAAGCTCGAGCTGTGCAGAAAAGCTCGAGCTATGCTTGCTTCTGCGTTTGGGTCGTAGTGTTTGAGTATGTTTAGGCGTTCTTGAAAGCCTTCTGTGGTTTTTTTGGAGTGCTCTAGGGGGGTTTGTTTATTTAAAGCCCAAAAGCAGAGTTCTGGGTGTACTTCTTTCATAATTGCTTTTGCCATTGGCTTGCTTTTAATAAGTTGGTCTATTTCTTTTATTTTTGGCATGATTGCGTAACTTTGTTTGCTTAGTTTTTTGCCTGATGCAGCTAAGTTTTTTTGCTTTGCCTCTTCGTAGCTTCTTGCGTTTAGTGCTACTCTTGAAGGTGACGGGAATACGCTAGATTTTCGTTTTCCTAGGCGTTTTCGCGCTTCAATATCGCACTGTCTTGCTGTGTTAGTTAATCCGATAGCTATGTCTATAAAGAGTCGTGTATTTGGCGTGCTCATGGTTAAGAGTTGCTCTGCTTTTGCAAGAACACCAAAATCAAAGCTTTCTTTTGAAAGCGCAATATAAAACCAACCTGATTTGCAAGCGTCTACACCTATGGCGTTCATATTTAAGTTTATCTTTTTTAGCTTTATCATTTAAGTCTAAAGCTTGTCACTGCATCTTTTTATTTTTTTGTCTACACTAAGTTTATTGCTTGAGGAGACCCCTTTTTGAGTTACATTATGAATCCTTTATCCTTATGAATCTTTTAGCCTTTTCACACTACCCCCCTATTGAGCCAAGCTAATGCGTATTTTATTTTATATTCAGCGTCTTGAAGATGCACATTTAGCACATGCTTTAGCACAGTACTTTAAAGACCATCTGGCGGCTACTGCGTTTGCAGCAATTAGTTTTAGAAGTAAGCCCGAACAGGCTTATTTAGAAACAGAAGCATCTTCACTCTTTTCTGCTTTTTTATCTGAAACACAAATGTACCGTGCGGCAAGTGACTGCTCAGTTGATAAAAGCATCTTAAAGCGCATTGAAGATGCTTATGGTTTACCTTTTTGGCATTATGTTACACAAGATCGTTTTTTAACCATGCAACGTGCCAATTATTTGTTTCGTTACGGCACAAAGCATTCTCAAGAGGATTTACAAAAGCACATTCAGACGCGTTTTGTTATGACCGAGCGTTTTTTAACTAACTTTAAGCCTGATGTTGTTATTTATGTTGGTGTAGATGTAGGACCATCGTCAGCCCTTATTTTAGAGCGTGTCGCTAAACACAAAGGTATACCTGTAGTTGTTCCGCTATCTTCTAAACTAGGTGCTTATCACACCCTTATAGATACTGTGTTTAGCCAAGCCAAAGCTATAGAGCAACGCTTCGAAGCGTTAAAACAAGGTGCACATAGCGTAAACCGTGAAAAAAGCAAAACGGTTATTAAAGACTTTAGAGAAGGGCAGCTTTTACTACCTTATATAAAAGACGTAAAAGTAGATCACTATAAAGCTAGCTTTAAACCCAAAGAAATCATTAAGCGCTTAGCCAAAATTCGCAAATTACGCTTGCAGTCTAAAGGCATTTACCATAAGAAATACAATGATATTTACAACCTCTCACAACTCGAGTATGAGTTGTTTCATTTAGGCATTGAGTACCGTAATTTGAGACTTAAGTTTGGCAATTATTTTGAGATGCCTGAGGATGAGTCTTATGTCTTTTTTCCGCTGCATTTAGAGCCTGAGTTGGCGCTTTTGCTTTACGCGCCTTATATGACGAATCAGCTGAGTGTGGTGAAAAATGTTGCGCATAGTTTAGACTCAGATACCGTTTTGTATGTCAAAGAGCATCCGCAGAGTGTTGCTAAGAAGCCTTTAGAGTTTTACAGGCAAATGCGTGACATGCCAAATGCGAAGTCACTTTTTCCGCATATTAATAGCCGTCAGCTTATTACTAATGCCAAAGGTGTTATAACGATTAATAGTACGGTAGGTATGGAAGCTATGTTGCTTGGTAAGCCTGCAGTTACCTTGGGTGATGTTTTTTACACCTTTGTGCCTGAGTTGATTACAAGAGCTAAGTCACTTGAAGATTTACCTGAATTGGTTTGTAACTTTAACTCTTTTCAGCCTAATGAGACTTTACTTGAAACCTTTGTTACTTCTTTACTCGATGAATCTGTCAATGTTGATCCTGAGGTGTTGGCGAGAGACTTAACAGCCCTGCCTTTAGAGGCTAAGACTAAGCATCCTGACTTTGAAACTTACGCACTGTTTTTAGCAGAGCATCTTACTCATCTTAAAAAACCTAATTATAAGAATTTAGAACTTGGGGTTGCCTAATGTATCTAGCTAGCAGATCTTTAATAACTATTATCAACATTTGGTCTTTCAAGCTAAACCTTAAACAAGAAAACCGTCTTGTCGTAATGCGTAGCAATTTACTTAAAGATAAACATTCTTCTGCACCTTATGCACTGATAGGTGACGCATGAATTGGGGTATTGCAGAAGCACTTCAGCATAAGAAAAGCTTAGCCGCACTAGCTTTACTTGTCACTGGCTTGCTTAGTTTTCCTGCACTTTATTTTAATCAGTTGCCTTTATTAGCAGTGGCCATTGTAGGCGTTTTAGGCTTTCTTGCTTTTTTTAGTCAGCCGTTTGCTGCACTTGTTTTATTTACTGTTTTTATTCCGTTTGAAGAGTTAATTGTTTTGCCGTATCTAGGTACACCAACACGTTTGGCTGGCATACTTTTTTTTGCTAGTTATTTAGTTCATAGGCGTTTTGATATTCGTTTAGGTGTTTTTCCTATAGCAGCTTGGCTTTGGTTCTTCTGGGCCTTTGCTAGTCTTAGTTGGTCACAAGAACCTCGCTTTACAGGCTTCTTTCAGCTTACCCAGCTTATTTTTATGGCGTGGCTTGTTGCTGACTTTGTAGCTAGAGATAAAACGATAGTCGCTAAATTACTTCAGTGGTACACAGCTAGCGCCAGCATTTTAGCCAGTCTAGGCTTGTTTAACTTTCTGCAAAATGCAGATAGCAATAGCTTTTCACAGCAAACACGAACCTCAGGCTTTGAAGGGCAGGGGGTTGAACATTTTGCTTTTTATCTTATTCCTGCTTTGTTTACTTCTCTTTATTACACCTTAAATGCAAAATCGCTACTTAAACGCTTAGTTTGCGCTGGCTTAAGCGTATTGTTTTTGCTTGCCATTTTGGCTTCTGGCACAAGAGGTGCCTGGCTTTCTGTTACAGCTGGCTTAGCGATTGCTTACTTACCCAAGTTACGCCTTCAGCAGTGGCTTGCTTTAATTGTGGTTACCGTTATTGGCTTTGGGGCAATAAGTCAAGTACCTGCAGTAACTGAGTTTGTGCGTTTCCGTGCTGACTCAGCTCTAGATTCAGGTGGAGCAGGTCGCGTAAACATCTGGCAAGTCAGTACCGTTGTATTCGCAAGACAACCCATTCAGGGTGTAGGGTTTCGAAATTATGAACACACCGTAAGATTGCAAGACTTTGACGCTGCACCTTTTAATATTACTTATACAGATGGCTTCAGAGAGCAA
This sequence comes from uncultured bacterium, assembly GCA_964352605.1. Classification (GTDB taxonomy): domain Bacteria; phylum Deinococcota; class Deinococci; order Deinococcales; family Trueperaceae; genus JAHEBB01. The sequence continues at coordinate 4,424 of CAYGTA010000061.1, forward strand.
GTTTTACACAACATCTACCTTGAAGTTCTTGTAGAGCTTGGTCTAATTGGCTTTGTCTTATGGATGCTTTGGTTAAGCCGTTTGGTGTTTTGTCGTTCTAACGACCCTGAATGGTTTTTGCTTTACGGTATTTTGATTGCCTACTTAGTAGGCGGATTAACCAACCCTGAACTCAACCGTAAATACTTCTGGATTACCATTGGCATGGCTGAAGGTCTACGTTACGCTTACTACCAAGCAAAAACAAGGTTACAAGCATGAACGCCATCAAACTTTTTCACTCTGCTAGACACACTCGAGCTAAACAACTTAGTCACCGTATTCGCCTGACTGTCAAACGAAAATTGGCTTTAAGAAATGCTCATAGTCTTAAAAAAGAACTTTTAAATGCAAGCATTCCTGAGCTTAGTTTAAAAGCTGATTTACCCATTCTTATGCCTATGCGAACAGGGCAATTTAAAAAAGTAGATGGCCACTACAACTTTTGTTTTTTAAATCATACACAAAGCTTTACTGAACTTAATTGGCAACCTAAACAGGTATCTCATTTGTGGCTTTTTAATTTGCACTACATGGAATATTTAGAAGGTTTAAGTGATGAGCTTTTTGTAGAGCTTGTTGAAAGCTGGCTAAAAGATAACCCGCCTTACGAAGCGCGTTACTGGGCAGAAGGCTGGAACGCTTTTGTACTCTCAATTCGCATTGTTGTCTGGATGCAGCAGCTAAGCTTAAGACCTCAGTTAAGCGATGCCTTTAAAACAAAAGTACTCAGCAGCATTGTGCAACAAAGCCGTTTTTTAAGTGACAATCTAGAGCTCGACTTAACGGGTAATCATCTGCTTAAAAACATAAAAGCACTCCTCTGGGCAGGCGCTTATTTTGATACAGCAGAAGCAAAAAACTGGCTCGAGCTTGGGCAAAAACTTTTAAAAGAAGAACTAGCTGAGCAAATCTTAGATGACGGCTTGCATTTTGAGCGCTCCCCTAGTTACCACGCGCAAGTCTTTGTTGATCTACTCGAGTCTTATCTTTGTTTACCCAATAACGCATTGAAGGCTTCTTTATATGAGCGTTTAGCTTGCGCTGCGCAAGCTTTGGCTGATACCACGCATCCTGACGGGCTGCCAAGTCTTTTTAATGATGGTGGTTTGCATATGGCGTATAGCCCGCAGGCTTGCCTTGCTGCTTGGCAAAAGCTTTCAAATGAACCCAGCAAAGCACGTTCTGTGTTTGCTTTAAAAGATGCTGGTTACTTTGGTTTACGGACAGAGGACTTGTATTTCATTGTAGATGCTGGCGCTATGGGCCCTGCTTACTTGCCAGGTCATGCTCATGGTGATATCTTTTCGTTTGAACTTAGTTTAAAAGGCAAACGCATGATTGTTGATGCGGGTACCTTTGAATATAGCCAAGGTAGCAACCGAGACTATGCACGCTCAACAAAAGCACATAATACGGTTACGCTGGATGATCAAGATCAAGCTGAATTCTGGTCTGCCTTTAGAGTTGCTAGACGCGCTAAAGTAAGCCTTAAAGACTACCAAGCTAAGGCAGAAGGTTTTAGCTTAACGGCGCAGCATGACGGTTTTAGCCGCTTAAAAGGTCAACCTATTCATGAGCGTTATGTAGAAGTTGACCGAAAGAACATTCGTATTAAAGACGTTCTTAAAAAAGGTGAAGGTCAAACTGCCACAGCCAGATTACTTTTGCACCCAGACTGCAAAATTCAAGAAGACCCTAAGGGTTTTCTGATAACAAGAGATGACGCTCGCATAAAGCTAAAAAGCAACGCTCGCATTAGCCTAGAAGACGCCAGTTACTACCCTGACTTTGGACTCGAGTTTGCTGCTAAGCAACTGGTTCTGCATTATGGCACTGCGCCTTGTGAAGCTGAGTTTTCTTTAGAAATAATTTGAAGTAGACGGGGGCCATAGCGAATGGGCAATATAATAGTTTTTCACGAGTTGTTGTCCTATCAAACAGCGCGTGCGAGCTAGGGGAATACTAAAGAGACCTATCTCAAAGCTGGGGAAATACTAAACTGATTTAATCGTGTCATAAGACTGAGTGAGTCAAAGCGTACTCTCCAAAGCTGTCTCGACTACGTCGGCAAGGTCGGAATTATAAAGCAGTGCGACATTTATAATTCAGCTTAGTATAAGTTGTCGTGGAAGCGCTATAAGTAGAAGCTTAACAACAAAACCAAAAACCTACTTATATAGCCTTTTGCATTTAAAACGCTTAGCTAGTTTTAAATGCCGAACTAGCTGAGTAAAAACAGATGAACCAAGTTGATATAGTGTTTAACCTGAAACCTTTATAGCGTCTTTATCAACAATCATAAGTCGCAGAAATACTCAAACTAAAGCGAATTTTTTTAGGTCAGTCATCATAGCGCAGCTATCTGATTTGCCATAAACTAAAGCATATAAGCAACGCCTCATCCCTCTATGAGGAAGGACATCTTTTATTACATCATGAAGCATCTTTGGATTATTAATCAATACGCCCTCCCTAAAGGTAGCCCCGGCATTACCCGTCATGGTGATTTTGCTTATCTGCTTAGCCAAATGGGTTATAAAGTCACTGTGTTTGCCTCTGGCTTTGATTACCTCAGTCGTAAACAAACCTTAACAGATAGCCAAGATAAAACCGTTACCACTGATCATGATGGGGTGCGCTTTGTCTGGATAGACACGCCTAGTTATCAGGCCAATGATTCTAAGCGTGTTAAAAACATGATTAGCTTTTTTAAGAGCGTCATGCAAGAAGCCAGCTTTGCTAAGCACGGCAAACCTGATGTTATTTTAGGGTCATCACCCCATTTGTTATCTGGCTTAGCAGGTTCTCTTTTAGCCATGCGTTACCGCGCACCTTTTATGTTAGAACTTAGAGATGTCTGGCCAGATGATTTGGTAGCACTCGGTGCGCTTAGCAAACGAAGTGTAACGTACAGCATACTCAAAAACTTAGCAGCTTTTTTACAGTACCGCGCTGATAAAATCTTAACTGTACCTCCCAAACTACATACCTACTTAGCAAATCAAGGAGTCGCAACGCATAAGCTAACGCCGCTACCTAATGGTGTATTTCTTGACCAAGAAAGCCAAGCTCTACCTGAAACCTTAGCAGCACAATTTGATCAAGCCAAAGACAAATTCAAGCTTGTTTACATGGGCGCACATGGTGTTGCTAACAACTTGAGTAATGTCTTAAATACCGCGCTTTACTTAAAAAATTACAAACCTGAACAGTATGAAAAACTAGCCTTCTTTTTTGTAGGTGACGGTCAGCAAAAAGAACAACTTAGGGCACAAGCTGAAGAATTAAAGCTCGAGTCCGTCTTTTTTCATGCGCCTATTCCTAAAGCAGTTGTGCCTACGGTTACAGCTAAGGCAGATGCACTGCTCGTTCATTTACATGAGGCAGATACCTTTAATGTGTACGGTCGTAGCCCCAATAAGCTTTATGATTACTTAGCAGCTGCAAAACCCGTGCTTTACAGCACAACAGATGACAGGACCATATTACAAAAAACTGAGTCTGGATTGTGCTTCACTCCTAGTAATCCAAAACTGTTTGCTGAAACGCTAGAAACCGTTTTAAATATGACAGATGCTGAGCGCTTCACCATGGGTCAAAATGGTCGTCGGGCTGTTGAGAAAGAGCATGATTTAAAGCTTTTAGCAAATAGACTAGCGCATGTCATTGAAGAGCTTAGTCAGTCTTCAGGGTCATTTAACTCGAGTCCTGTTCCGAGTGATGCTTAAAAAGCCTTAGTGACTGTCGTAATTAACGCCTATTCCAAAAAGGACTATCTCCTAAGGCAATAGGCGTTACGGTGCCGTCGATTTCAACAACAGTAACGCGAATCTGATTATCTAGCACAGTAGGCACAACAAGAGCATTGCTATCGGGTGACCAAATACTATGACTCAGCGCGTATTGATCAAAAAACGGCAAAAACTGATTTAGAAATAAAGGACTAGCCACAAACTCGGTTAACAAAACATCCGTTTGCGCTTCAACATCAATCAAATTGAGACTTAATGCTTGCAACTGAACTTGCTGCAGCGAAGCCTTTTGAATAACGGCATTATTAGCAATCTCACCCCCACCTTGAGCAGGTGCAAAATAAGCAATGTAACGCCCATCTGGCGACCAGAAAAAAGCAAAAGCAGCTTGATCACTCAAAGGCTCGAGTAAGCCTGATTCAGCGTCTAGTAATTTTATGGTGCCGTAGTAAGTAGCTACGTTTCTGTCGGGGCTCATGACTGCCAGTTCATCTTTAGTGGGGCTCCAACTAAAGGCAGCTAAGCCTTGGTGGGGTAACTCGCGTGTTAAGGTTTCTGTATTACTTTGCGGATTATTTGTCAGCATTATTTTTGTGCCTGTTAGATCTTCTGTAGCGTAAGCAATATAGCGACCACTTGCAGATATGCCGGGGGCCTGAAAGCGACCTGCAGGTGCAAGATTTTCATTTAAGGTGTCACGAATGCGATTGCTAAAACCAAGGCGTGCACGTTGTGTGTTAAAGCCAGAGTGCAGTAAAATATTTTGACTGTCACTTGTCCATTGCCAGTAAAAAGGTGAGCCTAACGCAAGTATTTGATCTTCTGTAGCTTCAGAAGCCATATGCAAAGCAATGCCACCTGAAAGATTATTGGCTAAAAACGATAGGGTTTGCGAATCAGGTGACCAGTACAAATAAAAAGGACTCTCTACTCTGCTTCGGTAAAGCTCTAAAACATCAGCCTCAAGGGCATCTTTAAAAACCTGTATAAAGCCTGATTCTGGGTCAGAGCCAACAACCGCTATGCTTTCACCATCTGGTGACCAAGCAGGAAACTGAAAGCGTTGCAAGCCTTCAGTTAGAACACGCACATCACTGCCATCGGCATTAATGGTTGTTAGCTGCCCCTCTTGAATAAAAGCAATACGACTAACTTGAGCCAAAACACTCGAGCTTAACAAGTAAAGACTTAAGACCAATAAGCTAAGTAAGCCAAAGCGATAGTTTTTCATACCCTTAACTATAAGGTTGTTTTATCTTTCAGCACTATAGTTTAGCCTGCGATTGACTAGGCAGAGCCTAAGAAAAGCCCACTCGAGTGCTTCGAGTGGGCAAGTTATAAATATATTAAGTTCGTTGTTCTAAAATGCTTTGTTTCTAACTATTGTGTCTTGCAGTAAATCTAAAGCTTTAGTTTAATTTAGGTTACGGCTGTTCCAGACACGGTCATCTTTGGTGCTTAGAGTAGTTGTGCTTACGCTGGTTGTTTTTTTGGCAACAATGCCGGGGCGTTTTAAGCCTGCTTTTAAAATGTCTTCTGATGATACAACTGCGATGACATTGCTTTTATCAAGAACAGGTAGTTGGCTTGTACCTTCGGTTAGCATGTAAATAACGCAGGTTTCAAGTGAGTCATCTGGTCTTACTGTCATCGGGTTTTTGCGCATGATTTCTTTTACTTTGGTTTCTCTTGAACGCTGACCCCAAAGAAGTATTTTTTCCATGCATTCGCGTTGATGCAGGGTACCTACGAGTTGTTTTTTCTCGAGTACCACTAGAGAATCAAGTTGTCTTTCGGTCATAAGGGTAATGGCGGCGTAAACAGTAGCATCTGCACTAATTGAGGGAATATCTTTTAATTTTTTTGGAATAATGTCTCGTACTGTTTTCATGGTGGTCTGTCTCCTAGGTCATTGCATTGCAAATTGTTAAAGACCGTTTTGCTTTAAGAACGGATTCTTTCTAAATTAAGTTTAGAGCAAGCTTTCTTAAAGCAGCGTGCAACGCGCACATCTACCTAAAAGATTAAGAAAATTATGAAGCTCGAGTGTTTTTATAAAGGATTCATTGTGAGAATTCTCACCTTAATCTGTAAAACTCGCCTTAGCTTGTCAGCTCTCCTCTTAAATCCTGCTGCATCTGAGACTTAATCTCTTCAAGGCTTAAAGAGCAGCTTAGTAAGTAGTAAAGCTTTGTCAGGGCTGCCTCTATGGTCATATCAAAGCCACTAATGAGACCTGCCTCTAGTAACTTAGCGCCCCCTGCGTAACCCTGCATATCAACACGTCCTTTTAGGCACTGCGTGACATTAACTATAATTACGCCCCTTTGGGTTGCTTGCCGTAAAACCGCTAAAAGCTCATCATCTTCAGGTGCGTTACCCGCGCCATAAGTTTCTAGCACAACTGCCTGCAAGGGCTCCATGAGCATGTTGTTTAGTAATTCAGCTGTTATACCCGGAAAAAGACGAATCGCGGCAACCTGCACATTTTTAAGCTGAATACACTCGAGTGCTTCTTTGCTGTGTGACCTTATGAGTTTTTGGTTTAGGTTTATGGTTACACCGACTTCTGCTAGGGGTGATAGGTTGGGTGAGTCAAATGCGTCAAAGCCTGTGCTTGACAGTTTGCTTGCTCGGTTACCGCGTAAGAGTTTGCCGTTTAGGTATAGGCTTAGTTCGGGTACGGGGTAGTTGGCGACTATTTGCATGGCGGTTATTAGGTTTTCTCGTGCGTCGCTGCGCGCTTCAACTAGGGGTATTTGTGAGCCGGTTAGTACTACGGGTTTATTTAGGTTTTTTAGCATAAAAGATAAGGCTGAGGCTGTGTAAGCCATAGTGTCAGTACCGTGCAGTACTACAAAGCCATCAAACGCGTCATAGTTTTGGCTTATGTCGTTGGCTATTTGCTGCCAGTTGTGGGGTCGCATGTTTGATGAGTCAAGTAAAGGGTCGTATTCGTTTAAGACGTAGTCAGGCATGCTGTCGTCTTGAAGTTCAGGCATGGTTTTTAGTCGTTCAGCTAAGTAGGTTTCGGCAGGCACGTATCTTCCTTGGTATTTTTTCATGCCTATGGTACCGCCGGTATAAGCAAGGTAAACCCTTTTCTTTTTCACGTTTAGAGTTTACCTTAAGGGCATGCCTAGTTATTTGATTGTGCTTAATAAAGACGAAGATACGGTTAATTTTATTGATACGAAAACAAGAACTATTGTCAAAACCGTTTTGGTTGATAAAAACCCACATGAGGTTGCTTTAACCCTTGATTACAAAAAAGCCTTTGTGTCTAATGCGGGTGCCAACAGCATCTCTGTTTTTGATATGAGCACGCTAGACATGATAGATACGATTAGACATGCTGAGTTTCAGTTTCCTCATGAGGCTAAAGTAACGCCAGATGGTCGGCTTATTTTGGCGAGTACTTATGCTCATAAAGTATTTATTATTGATACTGAAACGCATGAAGTTAAAACTATTCTTGAGGCGCAGCGCATGAGTCATATGGTGGCGTTGAGCCCTGACGCAAAGCGGGCTTACATAACTAATATTGGTGCTAATTCTTTTTCTATTTTGGATCTTGAAACAGAAACCTGGCTTGCGCATCATCCGACAGGTCGTTCCCCTGAAGGCATTGCGGTTAGTCCAGATGGTCTTTGGCTTTATATTGCTAATCAAGATGACAACATGGTTTACATTTTAGATACTGAAACGTATAGCCTGCAAGCTCGAGTGCGCACGAGTGAGGTGCCTATTAGGGTTGCGTTTTCGCCTGATAATAAATACGCTTTTGTACCTAACCGTGAAGCTAACTGTGTGACGGTGATTGATGTCGCTAGAAAGCTTGAGGTTAAGCGCATTGCCACGGGTTTCTGGCCGGGTGGTGTTGTTTTTAATGACTCAGGGAGTGAAGCGTATATTGCCAATAATAAAAGTAATACGGTTAGCGTGATTGATGTCGCTAGTTTAAAAGTGGTTGCAGCTATTGATGTCGGTATTCATCCTGACGGTTTAGGCTTTGCTTTAAGCTAAAAACTTTGTCCCTAAAACAGCCATCATGACCCACATGCTCACGCCAAGCAAGACAGCTTGAATAGGTGAAAATCCAGTTTTTAAAAGTAACAGCATGAGTAGTAGAACCACACCACTAAGCATTATGCCTGAAAGTGCACCTGTCAGAAAGGTGTAGACTTCAGTGCTTGCTTGTTTATCTAAGAGCAGGGTCATGAGTGACAAAAAACTAATAATGGGCAAAACGGCTATCAAACCCCCCAGTACAGGATAGTGTTTCGCTACTGTGTTAACCAGCATAATGACAGCCAAAGATAAGCCCAACTTAAAAAATAGCATCACTGGTTTTTTACCTTTACAGAAAAATTTAATTCAAAATGCATCATAGCTCCTTAAGCTCGAGTGTTCTTATGGTTTTAGTTTAGGTTTTGGGGCGTTCCAAAAGCGTTCCCTAATTTTTTGTGACCTCCAACCGTTAGCTCTTCTTTGCCTTTGCTTTTACCGTAAGGCTCTCAGAGTTAAGGAACTGATGCTAACTGAGCCTTAACAAATTCACATGGCTTTTCTTTATTTTCATTTTTAGTTTAGGAAAGCCGCGTTTGCAAAGCGTTTGAAAGCAGCTTTCAGATAGTTGCTAAACCTAGCTACGTCGAGTTTTTTTTCTTTTTTGAATGCTGTTTTTGCTTAACTTTTTTTACTTATTGGCAGTTTACTGGGTTAAGGTGATTCACTAGTATTTTAGACTTTCTTAGCGGAATAAACTATATTAACTTATTATTTAAACTAATTTATTATAATTTTTTAAAACTATATAACTTGACAATATAACACTCATATTTTATACTCTTATTCACAACCGAGTTAAACAACGTTTTAACTCTAAATTTTTAACCTATTAAAGGAGTAAATCATGGCAATCGTAAGAATGAACCCAAACCCTGTCCGTTTAAGCAATAATCTTTTTAATGACTTTGATCGTCTTTTCAGTGACTTAGCTAGCCGTAGCACCGTAGCAAATGAACCCCTTAGCTACCCTGCTGATCTTTACGAAACTAATAACCACATTGTCTTAGAAATGGCTGTACCTGGCTTAACCGCAGAAAATCTAGATATAAGCGTAGAAGACCGCAACTTAGTCATTAAAGGCAAATTCCCTGAAGAAAAAAGCGAAGAAAACCAAGATCGCCGCTACTGGATGCAAAGCATTTCTCGCAACGAATTCAGCCGCAGCCTAAAGCTAGCCCGCAGCGTAGATGTTGACAACATTGCTGCAACTGTTGAAAATGGCATGCTAAAACTTGAAATGCCCAAAGTAGCAGAAGCCAAAGTAAGAAAAATCGAAATTAGCTAAAAAGCTTTTAAAAAATAAAAAAGCCCGTCAAACGACGGGCTTTTTTATTTATAGCCCCTTCACTTTTTAACCCTTATCCTTTTTACCAAAACCCTAAATTGCAAACAGCTTTTACTGTTCAACAAGCTTTAAGTGAGAATCTTGTCATACCAAATAACCCATAATTAACTCATATGAACATTAGTTAGTTCACCTACAACCCATCCCTGAAGGAGCTTATGTACTCTATATCTCACTTACCTCGTCCCCCAAGCAAAGCTCAAACCTCCACAAAAAAACATCCACCTAATCAGCAATCAGGTTTTAGCATGATCGAAATACTGCTGGTCGTAGCCATCGTAGGCATCATTGCGTCCATAGGTTTTGTTCAAGGCAGACGTCTTTTAAGCAAACAAACCGAATCTTCTACCATTAGCGCCATTACTCAAACCCTAGCCAGAGGCAGCTCAGCTGCCTCTGCGAGAGGTGAAGAAGTCATTCTTAGAAAATCTGGCAATAAACTCTTTTTGGTAAGAGGTACAGACAGTTTTGGCTTTGTAGACATACCCCCATCTGTGACTTTAAAAACAAAAACCGGCGTGGCACTGCCTGCCGACATTGATTTACTAAGCTACTCACCTAAAGGTCTAATCGACGCAACTGACATAGCCAACAATTTTAGCCCGCTTCAACTCATAACCGCAGATAAAAGCTACAACCTAAGCGCTTCTATCATTGGTGACATGAAAGTAGAAACCCAATGAACAAACCCCACACAAAAGGCTTTACTTTAATAGAAACCATCATGGCTGTAACTATACTCGCCATTATATTTGCTGCGCTTGTTCCTGCCATAACCACCAGCCTAAACCGAACAAACATTGCGGGGCAAAGCAGCCAAGCCTATAAACTCCTTAGTTACTTTGGCTCAAGAGTCACAACAGACAACAGCATATTACCCTTTAACTCGAGTGGTTCTAAAAGTTGGAATTTTGGAACGTTGGGCGGTAATTTTGGTGATCTTGCTAGTGATGACGGCTTTAGTGATTTAGATCTTTATAGTTTGCAAATTCAAGCTAACGGTAATGTAATGACGGGAAGCCCCGTTTTAAATTTTGGTCAATATACGGTTCAAGTTTGCTTTGTTCAACGGGGCGACGTTGAGTGTGTTGCTGCTGCTAGCTATGGAAACGTTATTCCTAGTTTTGTAACCAAAACGGCTGGTAATCCACCTAAACC
>CAYGTA010000062.1:0-14768 GCA_964352605.1 uncultured bacterium
TGGACTTTCCGCAACCTGACGCGCCAATCAGCGCAGTGACTTTATTTTTAGGAAAGTTGATTGTGTTTCCGTGAAGTGCTTTGAAGTCTCCGTACCAAAGACTCATATCTTTGATACTCACGACCGAATCTTCATCTGAAACACTATCTGTTCGTTTTGTAATGTGGCCTTCTAGGTCTTTAAGTGTGGGCATTGCCATAATAAATTCAAGGTAAATGACTTAGGTACTCAAGATAGCTGCTCTTAAGATTTGCTGCTTTGGGTTTACCTTTTTCCTCCTTCTAAAAATGTAGTGTGGTTGCTAAAGTAAAAAAGCATTACCATTTACGCTCAAAGCGTAAGCGTATAAAAAAAGCTAAGAGATAAATGCATGCAAGTATTATAAGGAGTACCAAAATGCCAGCAGCTGCAACCTCCGTGAATTCTTTTTGAGTTGCGGTTACAAAAGCGTAAATTTGTAGCGGCATGGCGGTGTAGCCATCTAAAAGAAAATCCCAGCCTCCCGGAATAGAGGTAATAAAGCCAGCCCCACCCACCATAATGAGCGGTGCAGTCTCACCAATAGCTCGAGCTATGGCTAAGATGATGCCTGTGACTATGCCTGTAATTGCGTTTGGTAAAATAACTTTTGAGACAGTTTGCCATTTGGTTGCACCCAAACCGTAGCTTGCTTGACGTAAAGAGTCAGGAACAGCGCTTATTGCTTCGCGTGAAGCAATAATAACGACGGGTAAAATAAGTAGCGTTAAGGTGAGCGCACCCGCTATCACGCTATTACCCAATTGTAACGTTCTCACAAAAGTGTAAAGACCTAAAAGACCATAAACGATACTCGGAACCCCAGCAAGGTTACGCAAGTTAATCTCAAGAAAATTAGTGAAGCTGTTTTCTGGTGCATATTCCTCAAGGTAAATGGCGGTGCTTACCCCAATAATGAGTGACAAAATAATGACCAGCACAACTAAATAGCCGGTGCCAATAATAGCGGAGCCAAAGCCTGCCATTTGCGGACGTGATGAACTGTTACGCACAAAAAACTGTTGATCAATAAGCGGGTTAAGAGCAAAGTCATTACCTTCAGCTTCAGCTTTAGCAGCTAACTCTGCTTTGTTAGCAAGACCTTGCAAATAAGGATACTGATCTTCAATATTGTCACGGCGATTCCAAACAATAACTTTGCTAGCTTCACCGTTAGCTTCAGGCAACCAATCCACTCGAGTGGATTCTAAGAATCGTCTTCGTTCATCCATGCCATCTACAAAGTCTTCACTAAAGATTCGCTGGCTGGCTGGGTCAATAATGAACACCCCTTCGTTATCTGTGGCTGCCTCTATAGCTTCTCCAGCATCATTTAGAATAGGGTTGGCACTCGAGTCTGTGGCAAATTCGGGTATGCCCATGGTGAGCAGGGTTTCACGGCGAATGCTGTCATTTGGTTCGATGGCTAAAATGATTTCGTTTTCACTTAAGCCTTGTGCTTCAAGTTCTGTTCGGTATCCATGGGTCACACCGTTAATATCTCGTGCATCAAAAAGCTGTTCACTACTTCGACTACTACGGTCAATGCTTTGCCAAACAAATGCATTATTGAGGTTTGAAAAAATTATAAATAAAATAAGTATGATGGCTAAGATAATAGGAATGAGCGTAACGACTTCTAAAATGTGACCGCGACGTTGACGGCGCTTAAGCTGAATGCGTTCTTGCTCAGTTAGTAAACCTTTAGTTATAGTCGTTGTTGAGCTGGGTTTCTGGGCAGGTATGGCCATAGCAAACTCCTAGTCGTACTTCTCTTGGAAGCGTGCAACCACACTGTAAGAAATAATGTTTAAGATAAGCGTAATTAAGAATAACGTGGCACCTACAGCGTAGAGTGCTAATAAAGGGGGAGAGCCTGCATCAAAATCGCCTTTGGCAGCGCCAACAATATAAGCTGTCATGGTTTGAAACGTCTCGCGTGGGTCAAGACTAAAGTTGGGCTGCTGACCTGCCGCTAGGGTAACCAACATGGTTTCACCAATTGCTCTAGACATAGCCAAAATGAAGGAAGCTACAATGCCTGATAGGGCGGCAGGCACAACTACTTGCAAGGTGACTTCACTTTTGGTTGCACCCAAACCATAAGCAGCTTCACGTAATCTGTTAGGCACAGCCCTCATGGCATCAACCGAGATGCTTGACACGGTTGGTAAAAGCATAAATCCCATAACGATACCGGCAGCAAGCGCATTGGTTGGTTTTAACCCCGGAATAAATTGTGATAAAAAAGGCGACACGGAAAAAAGCGCAAAATAACCCAAAACAACCGTAGGCACACCCGCTAAGATTTCTAGAATGGGCATAACAATACGACGTACTCTATCGCTAGCAAATTCAGATAAGTAAATAGCTGAGCCTAAACCCAAAGGAATACCAAATAACAAGGCAATACTCGTAATAAGTAAGGTACCAACCACTAACGGCGCAATGCCAAAAGCAGCATTGTTACCTACATTAGGAATCCATTTACGGCCCGTAAAGAACTCAACAATAGATACATCAGGATGCCTAAAGAAAAGAAAGGTTTCAGTACTTAGTGCAAAAATCACACCAACTGTTGTCAAAATTGAAATTAAAGAACAAGCAATAAGTAGCGTACGAATGACATCTTCACCAAGTCTAATACGCTTCTTCAAATTCAGCGGAGACTTATTTAATGAAGCTATTGATTCAGGTTGTTGCATTAATATCCTATCTTAAGTGAGCCGCAGCTTAATGACCCGCGTATAGTCTAAGCTAAGAACTCGAGTTTTTGAAGGCAGGGTGTTTAGTAGTTTAATGGATTAGCATTATTTTAGAAACAAAAATCCTCAAGGTCATGACCTTGAGGATTAAACTATCAACTTAAGTTCAGAGAACTGTCAGCTTACTGTAGTTTAGCAAGGTCTTCAGCGTACTCTTCTTCACCAAGAGCAGCGTAACCAACTTCAGTAATGATCTCACGTTGATCTTCATTTATAACAAACTCTAAGAAGTCTTTTACGCCTGTTTCGCCTAGACGATTTCTGTTTACATACATGAATAGCGGGCGGCTTAGTGGATAAGTTCCATCTGTTGCAGCTTCAGAAGAAGGTAAGACACAACCTTCACCACCATCAATCGCAACAGCTTTAAGCGCGTCTGAATTTTCAACATAGTAAGCAAGACCCACATAAAGAAGCGCATTTTCATCTTCACTCACCAAGTTTACGATTACAGCATCATCTTCTGTTGGGAAGTAATTAGTAGTATGGCTTGCTTCGTCACCATAAACAGTTTCAAGAACTTCTTCAACAAAGTAGCCATAAGTACCACTAGCTGTACTTGGGCCATAAAGGGAAATTTCTGTTAGAGGTGCACCATCAACAATGTCAACCCAAAGATTAGACGCATCACTTTCCTGCCAAACTGAAGCAAGTGTAGAGTAATCCATACACTCAACCCAGTCATTGTTTGGGTTAACGGCTACTGTCATGGCATCCAGCGCAATTCGTAGTTCAATGACATCTTCACGAGCAATACCATTTTCAGCACAAATCTCATAGTCGCTATCACGAATAGCGCGACTTGCATTAGCAATAGGCACGTCACCTTCACACATAGACTTAATGCCAGCAGAGCTACCACTAGAAACAACAGAAACCTCAATACCTGTTTCAATATTAAATTCATCAGCCATGGCAACAGCCACCGGAAAAACGGTTGAAGAACCCGAAATATTCACTTGAGCATTAGCAAATGCAAGCAACAAACCAATTAGAATAACTATTTTTTTCATAAAGTTATTTCCTCCTAAGGCAAAGCGTACAGTCGATTTGTCAGGAAATTGTCAGCGATGCTTAAAAGTGAAGCATCCATTAAATGTACGCCCTTACTCGATTCCTTCCAAGACATAGTTCTCAGTCATTGAAACACGAGAACCCTGCAAGCACAAAGACTCGAGCCTCTCTAGATTCGTTGTATCTGTAGCGCGACCAAATTTAAATAGATATTGCGTTATGAGTACAATAAACCAAGGTAAATTCTGCTCATAATGCACCCTCTCACAAACCCATGTTTTGTTTAATTTTGCTTTCAAGTCATAAGAAATAGTTAAGCCTAATTCTTCTGCCTTTACATTTAAAACAACAAGCTTATAAACAACTTGGCTAGGCGTATCAACAACACGCTCACCAACAAACTCAAAAACCTTCCCACGAAACTCGAGTGTGCCACTGCAGTAGGGGTCTTCACTTTCAATGGTTTTAATTTTGCTAAAGATTTTTGGCCAGTATTGATAGTCTGCCAAATAGCTCTGAATGAGTTCTGCTTGACTTTCAATGAGGCAGGTTTGAACAAGTTTGAGCTGCATATCTTTTAGTTTAGACCAGCTCAGCAAATGCGTTTAAGAAAAAAGTCATCTTCTACTTTTTAAGGTCCTTAAGTTTTCTTGAGTCTTGCTAATTCTTTTGCCTTTATAAGACCCCCCGCTCGACTTCCTGCTTGACCCACCACCACAAAAGCCCTTTCATCAAACTCTAAAACAATGCTCTTAACCAACTCAGAGTCTGAACGTGGCACGGTGCAAAGCAAAATGGTCTTGCTGCGTTTACTATGCGTTCCTGCCCCCTCCCATTGGGTCACGCCAACCCACAAGCGTTCACGTAAAGCTTCTGATATAACTTGCGGATGTTCTGTAACAATAAAAACCATTCGCAAGACATTTGGCCCCTCTAAAACATAATCTGTAGCTATGCCACTAAGAAACAAAGCAATCATAGAGTAAAGAGCATTCTCCCAACCAAACACCAAACCTAGTGCCAATATAATAGCGCCATCGGTAAAAAGATAAATCTGACTCATAGGCAAACTGGTTTTTAGTTGAATCACTCGGCTCAAAACCCCCGTACCACCCGAATTACCCCCTGATCGCAAAATCAGCCCGTAACCCACACCAGAACCAACAGCACCATAAAGCGCATTAAGCAAAACATCTTCACTTAAACCCTGCGCAGGCAACCACAGAGCAAACACATCAACCATTAAATTGCTAATCAAAACCACATAAGCTGTTTTCACTAAGAACTTAAAGCGACCCAGTTGATAAAAACCAAGCACAAGCAAAGGAATATTAAGCGTTAAAAAAGTAAGCCCTGCAGGAAAAGGAAAGTAATTTGTAATAATAAGAACAATGCCCGTAACCCCTCCTGGCGCAATATTAGTAGGTGCAAAAAACAACACAAAAGTAAGCGCCATAATAAGCGCACCCAAAGTCAGTGACACAAAAGCCTGCACATTCACAAATGCAGCGTCACGCAAAACTGAAAACCTAAGCGATTTTATCACCCGATAAGATTACACTCTGAAAAACAAATAAGGAAGATAAAAATAACAATAATTAGCCCAAAGCAATCATTTTGTGTATACTCTTAAATCATGAACCCTATTAACAAATGGATGGGTGCCCTAGGGCGATGGCTTAGGCCAACAATTTGACACTTTCACAATAACTATTCCCTTAAAACTAAACCCCCACTTCATACTTGCATCTCAATGCAAGTCAACACCGAGGTTGCCCTATGAAGACACCCACACTAAAACCCATTTACAAAGAAGTCTTAGCTGACTTAGAAACCCCCCTCACTGCCTACCTAAAAATAGCAGGCCACCCCGCCTTCCTACTCGAAAGTGTAGAACAAGGCGAACGCATCGCCCGTTACTCCTTTATAGGTACAGGCGAACGCCGCCGCATAGAAGCCTGGGGCTCGAGTGTCACCGTAACAAGTTCTGAAAAAACAGAACAATTCGAATCTAAAGACCCCCTTAGAGTCTTATGGGACTTAACCGTAAAAAATATTGAGAAAGACCCTGTACTCCCTGACTTCTGGGCAGGCAGTGTTGGTTACGCCTCTTACGACATTATTAGGCAGTACGAAAATTTGCCTGATAACAATCCCGATGAACTCAACATTCCTGACTTACTGTTCATACAACCAGAAGTACTCATTATCTTTGATCACCTTAAACATAGACTCTTCATAACTGCACCCGCCATAAGTGGTGACAGTGCAGACGAGGCTCGTGCCCATAAACTCGTAGAAGAAACCTACCAGCGTTTACGCGGGCCCCTACCTGGCGTACCTGGAGACAGAGCAGGCAGAGTTACCGAATTCACCAGTCACTTCAGCAAAGAAAGCTACAAAGCCGCTGTACAAAAAGCAGTTGACTACATACATGCAGGCGACATATTTCAATGCGTACCCAGCCAACGCTTTAGTACTGACCTTGGTGTACACCCGTTCGCACTTTACCGCGCCCTAAGAGCCATAAACCCAAGCCCCTACCTAGGCTACCTAGATTTAGGCCCCGTAACCCTAGTAGCAAGCAGCCCAGAAAGTCTCGTTAATAGTGACGGTAAAATGGTAGAAACCCTACCCATAGCAGGCACTCGAGTCCGTGGCGCAACGCCTGAAGAAGATGACGTGTTAGCTAAAGACTTATTAGCTGACGAAAAAGAACGCGCGGAACACATCATGCTTGTCGACCTAGGACGCAACGACCTGGGGCGCGTATGCAAATACGGCAGCGTACACGTAAGCGACCTCATGCGCATAGAAAAATACAGCCACGTTATGCACATAGTCTCAACTGTAAAAGGCGAATTACAAGACGACAAAACACCCCTAGATGCGCTCGCCAGCACCCTACCCATGGGCACCGCCAGCGGTGCACCCAAAATACGCGCCATGGAAATCATAGATGAACTCGAGCCTGTCAGACGCGGCCCTTACGCTGGTGCGTTTGGCTATGTAAGCATTAGTGGCGCTATGGATATGGCACTCACCTTAAGAACCCTCGTCATAACCAATGGCAAAATACACCTTCAAGCAGGTGGTGGCGTAGTTGCAGATAGTGACCCTGAATTTGAATACCAAGAAAGTATAAATAAACTCAAAGCTGTCATGCGAGCTGTAGAGATGGCAACTGAGGGGCTTAGTTAAAATGAACAAAAAACTACTCGTGATTGATAACTACGATTCTTTTACCTATAACTTGGTTCAGTATTTAGGGGAGCTTGGTGCTGAGACGCTTGTTTGGCGTAATGATGGTTTTGACTTATCTGAAATTGATGTGCTTAAGCCTGACGGTATTGTTATTTCTCCGGGGCCTTGTACGCCAAATGAAGCAGGTCATTCTGTTGAGGTTATAAGGCAGTTTGATGAGCGCTATCCTATGCTGGGGGTTTGTTTGGGGCATCAGAGTATGGGCGCCGCGTATGGTGCTAAGGTGTTGCGGGCTAAAAAGATTATGCATGGTAAGACGAGTACTATTTCGCATGATGGTAGTGCGGTTTTTAAAGGCTTAGCTAGTGACTTGGTGGTAACGCGTTATCACTCTTTAATTGTGCAGGATTTGCCTAGTGAACTCGTTGCGAATGCTTGGGTGGATGATGAGGGTGAGCAGGTGATTATGGGTTTGCGTCATGTTGAGAAGCCCGTTTGGGGTGTGCAGTTTCATCCTGAGAGTATTTTGACCGAGACGGGTCATGCTATGTTGCAGAATTTTATTGATATTTGCTGATATTAGAGATTGGGTTTAATTATGGCCAAGAAGCCTTCGACAACAATTTTTTCGGGTAATAGCACTCGAGCTTGGGTGAGTTCTTTGCTGATTATTGTGTTTGCGCTTGTTATGTTTCTTATTGATTTGGCGCAAAATGCTTGGGTTTTTGAGCTTAATTTTAATGTGCTCGAAATTATTATTGTGTTTATTGTGATTATGTATTGGCGTACAAAAATTACGATTAACTCTAAGCATATTTTGGTTCGTCAGTTTCGGCATACTGAAATTCCGTTGACTTGCATTTCGAGTCTTAGTATTATCCATAATCCTCTTTTGGGTTATGTGGCTGCGATTGAATGGAAAGAAGAGGGTAAGCGTCGTCCTAGAAAAACATCTTTCTTTGCGAGTTTTTATAAAAAAGGGCAAACTGAGCTGTTTTTAAAGAAATTGCAGAAGGTTATGCCTAAAGAAGTTCAGGTGAACTTGTCGCGTAGTTACACGAAGAAGCGGGCGAGTTAGGTGGCGCAGGTTAAGATTTACGGCTATAGATCAGCCTTAGAAGGATGTAGGCTAGTCTTGTCGGATGCTATTCATGCTTGTTTGCTTGAGGCGTTTGCTTTGCCTGAGGGTAAGCGCTTTCATAGGTTCATTGCGTTAGAAGCTGATGACTTTATTCATCCTGCTGATAGAACAGAGCGCTACACAATTCTTGAAATTATTTTGTTTGAAGGACGAAGCGTTGAGGCTAAAAAGAAGCTGATGGCCCTGCTGTTTGAAAAACTCGAGTGTTTGGGTATTTCGGCGCAGGATTTGGAGATTGTGTTGCTTGAGAGTCCGAAGCATAATTGGGGTATTCGGGGTCTAAATGCGTCTGATTTAGAGCTTAGTTATTCTGTTAGGGTCTAAATGCCTGATATTAGTGTCATTACGTCGACGTTTAATCGTAAAGATTTGCTGCTTGAGAAGCTCGAGTCTTTAAAATTGCAGTCACTTGAGGCGTCTCGTTTTGAGTGGCTTGTTTTGGTTAATGCTGATGATGGTTCTTTTGAGGCTTTGCAGGCTGCTGAGACCGCGTTTGAGTTGCGTGTGTCGAAGCCTGAAAAGCCTATTGGTATTGGGGCTGCGCGTAATGTTTGTATTCGTGAGGCTAAAGGGCGAATTCTTTATTTTTCTGATGATGATTGTTTGCTTGAGCCTGACACGTTGGTACAGCATGTTGACGCGCAAAGGCAAGCTTGTGTGGCTATTGGTGGTATTGACTTTATTGCTGAGTCACGTGAACAGTGGCAGCCTAAAAAGGTTTCTTTTTGGAATTTGAATGGTGCGAACTCGAGTGTGCCTAGGGCTGATGTGCTGTCTGTGGGCTTGTTTGATGAGCGTATTGAGGGTTATGGGGGTGAAGATTTGTTGTTGGGCTATAAATTAGTTAAGCAGGGGTTAGTGTTTAAAGCTGTGGCTGCGGGTGTTCGGCATATGGGGCCTAATCCTATGCGGGGTAAGAATCTTGAGAAGGCGTTTAGTGCTGGGCGTAATGCTAGTAGAATAGCTGGTTTTTACCCTGACTTGGCGTTTCAGTTGGGGGTGCATCCTTTACTCATGGGCTTAAAAAGGTTTATATTCAATCCTACTTTTAGGGTTTTTATAAAAATGAATCACTCGCTTCTTTATGAAGAGGCTTATTTTAAGGGTGCGCTTACAGGTAAGAAAGAAAGGGAAAATGATGGCTGAAGTATCTATTGCGCCTATTTTAAATGATATTTTTGAAGGTAAGACCTTATCTAGAGTAGAAGCTCGTGAAGTTATTGGGCATCTTATGGATGGCAATTTAAGCCAAATGCAGGCTGCTGCTTTGCTAGCTGCCTTGCGTATGCGTGGTGAAACGGTAGAGGAGATTGTGGGCTTTGCAGAAGCTATGCGCGCCAGAGCGGTTAAGGTTCCTATTGCAACTACAGAGCCGCTGCTAGATATTGTGGGTACGGGTGGTACGGGTTTAAATACTTTTAATGTGAGTACGGCAACTATTTTTGTAGTGGCGTCTGCAGGTGTCAAAATTGCAAAACATGGCAATAGGGGGGTAACTAGAAAGTCGGGCTCTGCTGATGTGCTAGAGGCACTGGGTGTAAATCTTGATTTATCGCCAGAAAGGCTTGCGCAAAGTGTCGATGAAGTTGGGGTGGCTTTTTTGTATGCGCGTTCGCATCATCCTGCCATGCGTTTTGTTGCACCCATCCGCTCTGACATTCAGGCAAGAACGGTGTTTAATTCCATTGGGCCTTTAACAAATCCTGCCAATGCCGATTATCAGCTTATGGGTGTTTATGACCCTCATTTAACTGAAACGCTAGCTGAGGTTCTTAAAGGTTTAGGTGTAAAACGCGGCATGGTTGTGCATGGTGGTGGGCTAGATGAGCTTAGTGTTTGCAGTGAAAATAAAATCACTGAAATTAGCGAAGCAGGCTTAAATACTTACGAACTCGAGCCTGAAGATGTGGGTTTGGCTCGCTATGACCTTAAGGATATCTTGGGGGGTAGTCCTGAAGAGAATGCTCGTACTATTCGTAAGCTTTTTGCTGCTGAAGTGAAAGGTGCTAAGCGTGATATTGTTTTGCTTAATTCAGGCGCAGCGCTTTACATTGCGGGTAAAGCCAGCAGCATTACTGAGGGCATAAAGCAAGCTGAAACGCTACTTGATAGCGGTCAGGTATTAAGCAAATTGGAGCAATTCATTGCCTTTAGTCAAAGTTAGCACTTAACTATGCTCACTTCTTTATGAATTCTAAACAAAGCATCTCCGTTGCCTATTTTGGCATGTTCATACTGCTCGGCATGCTGCTCGCCTCAACAGGCCCGCTCTTACCTTTTTTAGCAAAGCAAGTAAACTCGAGCCTGAGTGAAATTAGCATTTTGTTTATGGTGGCTTCTTTAGGGCGACTTTTGGGTGCGCTGCTGGGTGGGCGTTTACTTGACCGTCTCAAAGGTCATCCTTTAATGGCCTTCATGCTTTTTCTATCAGCTTTCTGTCTCATTAGTATTCCTTCTGCCAAACTTTTATGGGTCTTAGCAGCCATCTACTTAGGCTTTGGTTTAGTGCAAGCCATTGTTGATGTTGGCGCGAACACGCTAATTATTTGGGTTCATAAAGACAAAGTTGCACCTTACATGAATACCCTACACCTATGTTTTGGGCTGGGTGCATTTCTTATTCCTTTAGTCATAGCTCGAGCGATTGCCCTGACCGGAAGCACAACTTGGGTTTTCTGGATTCTAGCTTCACTTTGCCTACCTGTCATTATTTGGCTACTCAGTCTATCCAGCCCTACATCTCCTGAAAAAGATGCCTCGCAAGATGTTCTACCTGCGAATCCTAAACTAGTCTGGCTTTTAGCTATTTTCTTTTTCTTTTACGTGAGTGTCGAAGTAGGTTTTAGTGGCTGGATATTTAGTTATGCATTAGAGTCTGGCTTAGCAAACGAACAAACCGCGGCTTATTTAACTTCAGGCTTTTTTGCAACCTACACACTAGGCCGCTTACTCGCTATATTTGTAGCAGCTCGAGTTGCCCCTAAAATAATTCTTTTGACGGATCTTGCAATTGCGGTTGTTAGCTTAATTATTATGCTGCTGTTTCATGATTCCCTAATTATGATTTGGGTGGGTACTTTGCTGCTTGGTTTAGCTATGGCATCTGTTTTTCCTACCGCCTTAGCTTTTGCTGAAAGACGGATGAATGTAACAGGCAAGGTAACGAGTTACTTTTTTATTGGTGGTAGTTTGGGTGGCATTATTACCCCTTGGCTTATTGGTCAGCTTTTCGAGAGAATCGGACCTAACGTGGTGCTTAGTACTAATCTAATCATGGTTTGTTTAGCATTTTTGGGTATTTGGTTTATTACGGTTTATAGCCAAAAACAAATGCTTCGGGCAGCCTCGTAAATAAGCGCATTAAGCTCTGATTAATGCTTAGAATTCTCGGCTAACATATTGCAAAAAAGGGCACCTTGTTCAATGGCATCATCTAAAGCTTTGTGAGTATGCGGTAAATCATCAAACCAGTGTTCAGGCATCTTGGCTTTAGCTGAGGCTTTATAGCCACGTTTGAGCATAGCCATAGCGTAAGTTCTAATGTCTATGCCATGTTGCGTAAAGGGGCTTTCACCTGCAAAGCGCATTAAGTACCAGTAAATAAACATAAAGTCAAAGCCAAGCGGGTAGGCTACGAAAACAACTACCCCTGCTAGCTCTTTAAGCCACTGATAATAGTCAAGCATGGCTTGTTGGGGTGGCTGTAAATCTTGACGGCAATAAGCCCACGCTTCTGGGTTTTCATTCCAGAATTCCATAGTGCTTGGGTAAGTACTCGCACCTTCTAGCTGCTCTAAATTTGCACTGAAGGTAGCTACTAGGGTTTTATCAGACAAATAAGCAGCTGAAGCAAAACTAAGCATGGAGTAGGGCCCCGGTATAGGCCCATCCGACTCAACATCTGTACTGACATAAATCTCACGGGTATTCATTAGGCTTAGTTTATAGCTTAAGCATAACAACTTGCCATGTAATCTTTAATCTGCGGAATAGCCTGCATTTTTGAGTAAAAAAAGTTATTAACAATATTCAAGACACGCTCACGTGCATGATTGACTTCGTTACGCCATTCACGCCCCATTGCCTGACGGCAAACTGCGTGCTCTAGAGCTAACAAATGACGAACAATTTCGAGTTCCTCAGTGCCTTCTAAAACCTTGATGACCGTCATGATAAGCTCATCAGTTTGCTCGAGTAAATCATCTACCGTTATGTTTTTAGCGTTATCAACTGCATCTTCTACAGTACGCATGAGTGAGTAAATTTGATAAAGCAAAGCAGCTGGCTCATCAAAAAGTTCACGTAAATAAGCTGCTTCGTTATAACGACCTGTCATACGAAAAATGTTATACATTCGTTTGGCTGCCTTGCCATAATTAGCATTATCATCAGCAACGTACTTTGTTACTTCTTTTTGTAGTTGCCCTACATAATCATCTAAAACATCTGTTGAAACATGCTTAACGAGCTTAGAAAAAATAGGTACAGACTCTTTCTCTAAATAAACCTCTTGAAAGTAGCCATCCAAATAGCCATCTAGGGGGTAAATTTTGCCCTCAGGAGACTCCCAAGTCACATCAAGCATGTTACTTGCACAGGTAAGTTCTTTACGCTTAGGGTCAACAATCACCCAATCTAACTTGCACCAGCCTGGGTTGTACTGAACATCTGACCAAGCTATTTTTAGGTCCTGCCCACTTTCATCTGTAACCGTAATAAAGCCTGCTGCTATATCATCAGCCTTCCAAGAGATAGGCGCACCCTGCTTGACCTCTTTACCCTTATGAATTAAATCTTGAGGATACTCACCAAACTTCACTTCAATAAGCTCAAAACTCTCCCCAGAACGTGTCTCAAGCGCTTTATCTCTCAAGATTTGCGCCAACTTCGTACAGGCTTGCGCTCGAGTGGGCGTAATGATATTTATTCTTTCAAAGTAATCGCAATCACCAGGGTAGGTTTGTACTTTAGATTGTGCTGCTGAGCCTGAGAGTGCTAGCGCAGTTTCAACAATACCCGCTTCATCTTTAAATTCAACAAGCTGACCAATACGACGAAAGCGGGTTAATTCTGCGGCACTAAAGTCAAGCATGGCGACACGATGACCAAACACCCCTGCATCAAAATCTTCAATAATATCTTCTTCATTCGCAGCAGCGATAGCTGTAAGCCATTGCAACGCCTCAGCTTCATTGAGTTCAATACCGAGCCGCTCCGCAGACTGCATAATGCGGTTAAGTTCTTGGTTACCTTTATCTGTTAAGGCTAGCTGTGAAAAATCTATAGGCATCTGCTTGGTGAATTCAGTCATGGTTTTCTCCCTTTTTATTTATTATCTTAAAAGGGCGTCGCAATAACGTCGCAAAATGCACAAGCCACAATGTTTCTACGAGCCTGTAGCCAATGAATAAGCTTGCTCAGTTGAGAATTTCTAAATTAATACTGGCCTTAAACTTTTTTATAAAGCGCATTCACCGTTGTACGAAAACCCAAGTCAAACTCGGTCTTAACGGTATAACTTGTTTCAAGCGGATAAAGACCAAAGCTCGCAAAGCTCGAGTCTAGGTCTTCTTGATTCATGAGCGTCATTATGCGCTGCTCATTAGCAAAACCTTGGTATTGATGCTCGCCTACTTGTTCTAGTGTTTTTCCTAGGGGTTCTGAGTCTGGTCCAAAATTTGCCAGCAAACACAAACCCGCTTGCTTAAGCACTCGAGTGCATTCTTTTAGGCTGGCTTGCCACATGTTTTGGCTTTTTGCATCTTGGTAAACACCTAAAGCTAAAACTAAGTCAAAACTTTCTGCTTTAAAGTCAGTTAAGTTATCCATGCTGCCTA
This sequence comes from uncultured bacterium, assembly GCA_964352605.1. GTDB lineage: Bacteria > Deinococcota > Deinococci > Deinococcales > Trueperaceae > JAHEBB01. Next base: position 13,980 of record CAYGTA010000062.1, read on the forward strand.
GCTTTATTTGTTCTTTGATTTCTGCTTGACTTAGAAAAGGCGTGAGGCGTTCTTGTGTTTTTTGAATCATGGCGTTTGAACTGTCAATCGCGTGTACACTTGCGCCTAGTTCAGCTAAGTAAACCGTGTTTCTACCTGCGGCGCAACCTATATCTAAGACACTCAACTTAGTAGCGTCTACACTTTTCATAAGCTTTATAAGCCTATGGTCAGGTTTTCGAGCTGCAAAGCGAGCTACAGTAACAGGGTCTTCCCAAAAACGGGTCATTGTTTGTGCCTGAAGACTTCAAAAACAAGGTGACTGAGTTCATCTTTTAAGAGGTTTTCCCATGCGGTTTGAACAGCATTTCTGGAACCTGGTAAGGCAAACAGCAACCCGCCTTCAGCGAGCCCTGCGACAGCTCGTGAAAGCATGGCTGCGCCCCCTACTTCTTGGTAAGAAAGCATGCGAAAAAGCTCCCCAAAGCCTGGCATGGGTTTTACAATTAGACTTTCTACTACAGGAATGCTTACATCTCTGCCTGCTATGCCTGTTCCACCTGAGGTAATAATGACTTGAGCTTCACTTGTTAAAAAAGACTCGAGTGTTGTTTTTATGCTGTTTGCTTCATCTTTTACGATGCTTCTGGCTATTAGCTTGTGACCTGCTTCAGCTATAACGCTTGCTAGGTAGTCACCACTTGTATCGGTTTCAGGCGTGCGCGTGTCACTAATTATTAGAATGGCTAGTGAGATTTGTTCGGGACCTGCTGCTCTGTGTTCATCTCTTCCGCTTTGATTAGGCATAGT
>CAYGTA010000063.1:0-14758 GCA_964352605.1 uncultured bacterium
AGCCACTTAAAAGAGCAAGGTAAAGCCTTACCTGCATGGCTCATGCCAGAAGATCAAGCTATTAGCACCTAAAGGGTACCTCTATGCAAAGCCTTACTGCGCATTTGCACAGTAGCACAACCAACGCAGCACCCCAAATAGATGTCTATTTGGCTTCTGAACCCAAAACGGATATCGGCATTATTATTTTGCCAGGCGGTGGTTACCGAAAGCTAGCAGAGCATGAAGGCAAAGCTTATGCCGAGTTTTTTCAGCAACACGGCATAAGCTGCTTTGTTGTGAACTATAGGCTTGGTCCACAAGGCTTTAAACACCCAGCTATGCTCGAAGATGCCCTCGCAGCTATAGAAACTATGCGAGAAAAAAGTACTGAATTAGGCATAAAAAAACTAGGCATTATGGGCTCCTCAGCTGGCGGCCACTTAGCAGCCCACACCATAACCACCTACCAGACATACTCGAGCCCTTATACCTTAAGAGCTGACTTTGCTATTCTTTGCTACCCTGTTGTTAGCATGTCAAACGAATTTACGCACGCTGGTTCTTGTGAGCATCTACTTGGTTCAGATGCAAGTGCAGAGTTAAAACAAGCAACATCCCCTGAACTTAACGTTAGTACTAGCACACCCCCTTGCTTTATTTGGCATACTTTAGAAGACGCTTCAGTAGCGGTTGAAAACAGTTTTTTGTTTGCGCAAGCTTTAAGAGATAAAGGCTGCTCTTTAGAGTTACACATTTACGCCAAAGGCCCCCATGCGCTTGGTTTAAAAAGTGACTTTAAATGGTATGAAGATTGCTTAAGGTGGCTTAAAACGCTAGATTAACAAGTTAAAACACAAGCTTAAAGGAAAGGAATAAACGATGACTGAACGCTCGAGCTTTAAAGATCGCTTGTCTGGAGTTGAGGTGACGCAGCACACGAATTATCGTGGTCACTCCCATCATTTTTACTTTACCAATGACGGCTGGTATGACGGTGACAAAAAACTAGCCTTTGCTTCTGATCGTAATAACCGCAGTAATCTCTATAGTTTAGATATTGCTTCTGGAGAGATTGACCAGCTCACCGACTTAGAACCTGTAGGTTTACCCCGAGAACTCGAGTTTACGCGTTCTTCGCTTAATAAAACAAATGATGAGATTTATTTTGTTCATGATTTAAACCTTATGGCGCTTGACCCGCATACAAAAAAACTACGTGTTTTGCATGAGATGGACCCCAAGTGGTGCGTTTCTATGACCAATGTTTCTGCTGACGGTAAGTACGTTTATTTTGGAACGTGGGAAGATCAGTCAGATAAATTTGAAGTTGATTTACTTAGAGGCTATGTTGGTTTTAAAGAAACCCATGATGCTAAACCTTTAAGCCAAGTAGTGCGTGTTGCCGTAGATGGTAGTGGCGCAGACGTGGTATTTGAAGAACATTACTGGATTGGGCATGTGAACACCTCCCCTACCCAATCTCACTTGCTTACCTACTGCCATGAGGGTCCTTGGCAAATCGTTGATAACCGCATTTGGGGCTTAGATGTCAACACAGGTAAAAGCTGGAAAATTCGTGAAACAAAAGAAGGTGAACACATAGGGCATGAATACTGGATGGCAGATGGTATTCACATTGGCTATCATGGGGGCTTAAGTGCAGACAAAGCTATTTTAGGTCAATGCCGCTTTGATAACACAGGTCATGTTGAAAATAGCTTTCCGGGTTGGACAGGCCATATTTACTCACGTGATGAAAACCTTATTGTTGGTGATGGCGGTAAGCTGATTAGATTATGGCGCTGGGAAGGTGATAGTTACTCAGCACCCCGCGCACTCTGCCGTCATGATTCAGCTATGGGCATTCAACAAACTCACCCTCACCCGCGTATATCGCCAGATGGTAATTATGTTGTCTTTACCTCTGACCGTTCAGGTTACGGCAATGTTTACACCGTACCCCTTGTAGAGTTTGACAGTTTACCCCTTATAGAAGAGTGAACAAACTCGAGCTTCAAGCTGCCCATGAACTCTTGCAGCACTACAAACCTGCATCTGCTAAGTACGCTTTTAAAGCCAAAAGCTTAGCAGATGCAAAAACTTGGCAAAGTAAAACACGTAAAGCCTTTTCTGACACGCTTGGCTTTCAGGATTTCTCAGCGGCCTTAGAGGTTGAAATACTCGAGCGTGTTGATAAGGGTAGTTATGTTCGTGAGAAGCTTTTGCTGCGTGTGGCAGAGCATAGTGTTATGCCAGTTTATTTGCTCATTCCTAAACATCTGTCTCAGCCTGTAGCTAGTGTGCTTGCCTTTCATGGGCATGGCTACGGGGTTAAAGATATTGTAGGCATTTGGGAAGATGGCACTGATCGCGAGAAGCCTGACGGTATTTATAAAGATTTTGCGGTTGAGCTTTGTAAGCAAGGCTTTGCTGTGGCTGCACCTGAGCTGTCTGGTTTTGGTGAGCGGCAAACAGATTTTTCTTATATTAAATTAGGTCAAGGTAAACCCACAAGCTGCATGCACGCAGCCATGCTAGCGTCTCATTTGGGGGGGTCTTTAGCAGGCATCCGGGTTCGTGATAGCCGCAAACTGATTGATTACTTAGCAACACGAAGTGAATTTGATACAACACGTTTGGGGGCTATGGGCTTGTCAGGTGGCGGCATGATTTCTATGTTTAGTAGTTGTCTTGATGAGCGCATAAAGGCTTGTGTGGTGAGTGGTTACTTTTCTAGTTTTGATGCCAGCATTCATGCTATGCATCATTGTGGCTGTAATTACGTGCATAATTTACATGATTTTGGTGACATTTATGACCTTGTAGGGCTTATTGCGCCACGACCGCTATTTATTGAGGCAGGCACACGCGACCCTATTTTTCCGATTGAAGCAGTTAGAAAAAGTGTTACTGAAGCTAACCGTGTTTATAGCGTTTTTTCAGATAACACAAACCTAAGTACAGACTATTTTGAAGGAAGACACCGCCTTGAAGGCACTCGAGCTTATCGCTTTTTAAAAGATGAACTTTAGGCTTATAAACACTCATGCATAACTCCTAGAAAGGATTCTTATGAGCAAATTAAATGTACTGGTAACCGGCGCTAGTGGAAAAATAGCAGGTCAGCTTTTACCCGCCTTTAGAGAACGCTATAACTTGCGCTTACTTGACATAAAAACAACGAATCGTAATGGCGAAGAAATCGCAGACATAATCACGACAGACTTACTCGAGCCTAACCGTGATAGTTACCGTGAGCATTTTAAAGGCATGGACGCAGTTGTGCATATTGGCTTTGTGGGTAATGCTAATGCCGATGCTCAGGCTAATCCTGATGCTAAGTTTGCGCAAGAGTATTCAAATATCCAAATGGCTTATAACGTTTATCAAACCTGTTTAGAAGAAGGTGTAAAGCGTGTTGTGGTAGCTAGCTCTAACCATGCAGCTGATTATTATGAACAGCTTATTTTAGATGGCAATTGGGATTTTGTAGATCCGAATCATAGAGCTTTGTCTGATAACTATTATGGCTGGGCCAAAGAAACCTATGAGCATTTGGGCTTTGTGTTTGCTGCAGGTAAACAAGCTCGCACGTCTTACACGTCGGGTAAGCAAATGCAGAGTGGAAAGCAGCTTGAGAATGTGCAACTAAGAATTGGTGGCCCCCGCGAAACCGATGTTGCTAACTGCAAACTAGGTGATTTGCGTTGTATGCGTCGTGCTTTAGCTGTTTATATTAGCGATCGTGACATGCAGCAGCTTTTTATTAAAAGCATTGAAACAGAAGATATTCGAGATGAGCGCGGTGTACCCTTTCAGATTTTTTATGGTATTAGCGCCAATCATCATGCTTTTTGGAGCATTGCTAATGCTCGCCAAGTCATTAATTATCAGCCTGAAGATAACAGTGAAGTGCGCTTTGCTCAGCAAGTTTCAGAGCATATAAAAGCAGCTCAAAAAGCTTAGCTTTCTCTATCTTAAGAAAGACTAAGCATGATGAAATTTGCAGACAGCTCTCGTGGTAAACCTTTTTCTAAAGACCCTGCGGTCGTTGAGTTTAAAGGGCGCTACCTTATGTACTATTCTTTACCGCCTTTTCAAGATGGTCGAGCGGAAGACGGTTGGCGTATTGGCATTGCAGTAAGTACAGATTTAGATGCTTGGCATCCTATTGCAGAACTCGAGCCTCTGAGTCCTTGCGATAAAAAGGGTTTGTGTGCACCGGGCGCTATTGTGCTGAACGATTGTGTTCATCTTTTTTATCAAACTTATGGCAATGGTGCTAAAGATGCGCTTTGTCACGCGGTTTCAAACGATGGCATTGTGTTTGAGCCTAATAGTAGTAATCCTATTTTTGCGCCTACAGGTGCTTGGAATTCAGGTCGAGCGATTGATGCTGATGTAATTGTTCATAATGACAAGCTATTTTTGTATTTTGCTACTCGTGATCCTGATATGAAAATACAGATGGTGGGTGTCGCTACTGCGCCTTTAAGTTCTAACTTTGCTAAAGAAGACTGGACACAAGCTTGTGACGCCGCAATCCTTAAGCCTGAATTAGCTTGGGAAGATGAATGCATTGAAGCGTCTGCGCTTTGTAAGCATGATGGCAAACTTTATATGTTTTATGGTGGCGCTTACAATAACGCACCTCAGCAGATTGGCTGTGCAGTAAGTCATGACGGTTATAGCTGGCAACGGGTTTCTAACGAGCCTATTTTAGCGAATGGTAAAGCGGGTGAGTGGAATAGCAGTGAGTCTGGGCATCCCTTTGTGTTTGAAGCTGGTGACGGTAGCTATCATCTCTTTTTTCAAGGCAATAACGATCATGGTAAAACATGGTATCTGTCTAGAAAAGAAATCTTTTGGGAAAAAGGTGTTCCTTATGTTGATTAAGCAATCCTTAGCAAATCAAGCGATTGGCAAGCAATAATGCAAAGCTTATACTTTGAAAAAATAAGTCAATTTGACCGCCTATCAGAACCTGTTTCGGTAAGTATTCCTTTTGCAAAAGGACGCTTGAAAGATGCTGAACAGCTTTGCATTTTAGATAACGATACTCGCCTTGCTAGTCAAAATCGAGCCTTAGCTTTTTGGAATGATGGCAGTATAAAGTGGCTTCTTGTTCACTTTCAGCCTGACTTAAAGGGTAACGCCAGTAAAACCCTTAAGTTTGAAATTTCAGAACTCGCAAAACCTCTCGCAAAATCAGTCTTAAAACTAAAAGAAACAGCTGAAGGCATAGAGGTCAACACAGGTGTCTTATCTTTTTTAGTACCTCGCGAAGGCTTCTTGCCTTTAACAAACATAAGCCTTGCAGGCCAAGCTGTATGGCAAAACGAAGCATTTCAAGGCTTTAATTTAAACCTAGCAGGGCAAACCCTAAACACAAAAACAGCCCCTGTAGAACTCGAGCTTGAAGAGTCTGGGCCTTTACGGGCTGTTATTTTAATTAAAGGAAAACACCAAACGGAATCTGGACAGCCTTACCTTGATTTTACGGGACGTATTACTGCCTATGCTGGTAAAGCTTATGTTGAAGTTGAGCATCAGTTTTTGCATAAAGAAGACGAGGCTGAACTTAATCTTGAAGGCATAACACTCGAGTTTTTACCAGAGGCTAAGGGTGCTAGTAAGCATGCTTTGGGTCAGGGCTTTTACCGTACAGAGATTCAAGAGAGTCATGATGATTTAAGCATGGCTTTGACAGCTGAGACTTTGCTTTATCAAGCTAATGAGCATTTTATTGATTCTTTTTATGGTGATTTCTGGGTTAATTGGCAAGATGAAAACGCTGGCTTGTGCCTTAGTCTCTATCAGGCGCATCAGCATTTTCCTAAATCACTTTTGGTTAACACTAAGGGCATAACTGCAGGTATTTACCCTGAAGATGCCACGCCTGTAAAGCTTTTACAGGGTGTCGCGAAAACACATCGCATCCTGCTCAATTTTCACACTAATGACGCGCTAAGCACCTTGAGCACACGCAGTTTACAATTTCAATTAGCAGACAGACCTGCACTCACTCGAGCTTGGTATGAAGCAAATAATCCTTGGGGTGAAACGTATTTCCCTGAGCATTTACCTAATAAACTCATGACTTATTTTGCAAATTTGCATGATGGTCGCCCTAAAGCACTTGGTATGCTTCATTTTGGTGATGCACCAGATATTCACTATAGTAATCAGGGGCGCGGGCAAGGGCAGGCGGTTTGGGTGAATAACGAGTATGATCGCCCGCATGCTTGTACTTTGTTTTACGGGCTGAGCGGGCAACGTCGTGCGCTTGACTCTGCTATTGTTTCAGCGCGTCACTGGTTAGATGTTGATGTTTGTCATTACAGTTCTGACCCGTTACTTCATCAGGGTTTAAAAATACACACCAGAGATCATGTTACGGGCAATGTTATTCCTTCACATGAATGGATTGATGGCTTTCTTGATTACTACTTTTTAACAGGTCGCGCAGAAGCACTTCAAATCGTGAACGGTATAGCTGAAAACATTATGCGGCATATGGCAACGCCTGAAATGCGCAGCTTTGGTTCAGCGTCTGTACGTGAGGCAGGCTGGGCACTAAGAGCCATGGTAGGCATGTATCTTGGTACGGGTGAAGCGCGTTGGCAAGTAGAAGCCAAACGCATTGTTGATATGTTTTTAGGCTGGCAAGAAGCTTATGGGGCGCTGCTCGCCCCTTACACCAGTCATAGTATGCCGCGGGTTCCTTTTATGATTTCACTCACGGTTAATTCTTTTGCTCGTTATTTACTTATTGAAGATAATGCTCGCATTAAAACCCTAATTGTTGAAACAATGGATGATTTGTTGGCACACTGTTTAGGCCCAGACGGCATTCTTTTTTATAAAGAACTACCTTCATTGCAGCGTGCTGCACCTACACCCCACGCGCTTGAAGCACTCACGCATGCCTACCGAATTACAGGCAACAAAGATTATTTAAAAGTAGCAACTCGTCAGTTTGCAGCACTTGTTGATAAACCCAGTGCAGGCAAGCAGGGTGGTAAATACCTTGACCCAAGTGGCGCAGTGGTTGACGGTAAAGGCGGTGGCCGTAACTTTGCTGATAAATACAGTTCCATCTTGGTTTTTGCTAGCGAAGCTGCAGCTTTGGGCTACCTCGACTGGTACGACTATCCCTTTTAAGAAACGATGTGAGCTATGAGCAAAGCAACAACCAACCTTAAGCGCATTCCGGTAACTAAAGGCTGGGCAAAAACAAGTATTAACACCGCTATTTTTCGGCGTAGCGCCCTAACTACTCACAAGAACAAGCAGTACCTTGCCTTTTATGATGAAGAAGCTCGAGTTGTTCTTGCTAAACGCCAGCTGGGTTCTGAATCGTGGGAAATAAAAGTTACGCAGTACTCAGGAAATGTCAAAGATGCTCATAATGTCATAAGCATTGTTATAGATGGCGAAGGCTATTTGCATATGAGTTGGGATCATCATAATAATCCTCTTAACTACGCTATGAGTAAAGCGCCAGAGTCACTCGAGCTATCAAACCCTTTAAGCATGACGGGGCAGCGTGAAGGCAAAGTGACTTACCCGCAGTTTTATCGTTTGGCTAACGGGAATCTGCTTTTCTTTTATCGGGACGGTTCCTCTGGTAATGGCGATTTGCTGTTTAATCATTATGACAGTAAAGAGCAACACTGGAGCAGACCTTTAGATAACTTGATTGATGGTGAAAATCAGCGTAATGCCTACTGGCAAATTTGTACCGATCAGCTTGGTAACTTGCATTTATCTTGGGTTTGGCGTGAAACGCCTGATGTTATGACAAATCATGATATTTGCTACGCCGTATCGAAAGATGGCGGGCATAGTTGGCAAAAAAGCAATGGTGAGCTTTATGACTTACCTATTACCCAAGCTAGTGCTGAGTATGCCTGCCGTATTCCTCAAGGCAGCACTTTAATGAATCAAACGTCTATGTGTGCAGATGCTCAAGGTCGCCCTTACATTGTGAATTATTGGAAGCCAGCAGGGCAAACTGCCCCTCAGTATCATGTTGTTTTTCATGATGGTACAAACTGGCAAGCTCAACAAATCAGTCAGCGCACAACTGACTTTGATTTACAAGGAACAGGCAGCAAAAAAGTACCCATCTCTCGACCTCAAATTGCAGCAGATAGCCAAAACGAGCAAAGCAAAGCCTACATTATCTACCGAGATAATGAGCGTGGTGGTGGCGTAACTATGGCCTACTGCCAAGATTTAAGTAAAGCCAACTGGCAAAGCATCGATTTAGTCACTGAAGATTTAGGCTCATGGGAACCCTGCTACGACTTTGAATTATGGGAACAAGAAAAGAAACTACACTTATTTATGCAGCATGTCGGGCAAGGTGATGGTGAAACGCTAGAAGACTTAGAACCCCAAATGATAGAAGTACTCGAGTGGTCACCCAAGTAGTTTAAAAGAGCATGAGGAGCTAAGCATGAAAGTATTGTTTATTGGTGGTACAGGCTTTATAAGTACATCCGTGAGTCACATGGCTGTTGAACGTGGTATTGAGCTGTACCATTTAAACCGTGGCAGCAAAAAAGCACCCTCAGGCGTTACCCATCTTGTTGCTGACTTTCACAACAAAAAAGAAGTAAACAACGTTCTAAAAGAACTCGAGTTTGATGTGGTGGTTGACTGGATTGCCTACAAAGCAGCTGATATTCAACGAGATATTGATTTGTTTGAGGGTCGCTGTAAGCAGTTTGTCTTTATTAGTTCTGCGTCTGCTTATCAAAAACCTGTGAGTGATTATGTAATTACGGAATCTACCCCTTTGGCTAATCCTTACTGGCAGTACTCTCGTGACAAAATTGCTTGCGAAGCTTTACTCATGCAGGCTTACCGTGAAAGTGGCTTTCCTGTAACTATTGTTCGCCCATCTCTTACTTATGCACCTCAATTCCCTATTGCAATTGGGGGTTGGGGCTGTTACACCCTTGCAGATAGATTGTTAAAGGGTTTGCCAATCATTGTTCATGGGGATGGCTCTTCCCTTTGGGTGGTAACCCATGCTGAAGATTTTGCCAAAGGCTTTTTAGGCTTACTTGGTAACTACGCGAGTTTGGGTCACGCGTTTCATATTACAACGGATGAAGTTTTAACTTGGAATCAGCTTTATGAAACTATTGCTGATGCGCTTGGCGTAAAGGCTAAGATTGTTCATATGTCTTCAGACTTTATTTCAGAAGTTTTACCTGACATGCGCGGGGGCTTACTCGGAGATAAAACATGGTCTGTGGTTTTTGATAACAGCAAAATTAAGCGCTTTGTACCTGAGTTTCAAGCTAGCATTCCTTTTAGGGAGGGCATTCGGCGTACCCTTGCTTGGTTTGATGAGGATGACACACGCAAACGCATTGACGCTAATGTCAATGCTGAAATGGACTTATTACTAAAAAGTTATGCTGAAAAAACAGGCCGTTCTTTAGAGAACTAGCTTTGCATCTACATGTATTCTTAAACCTTTTTCAACAGGCGTGTCAGGTCTGTAAAGCCCAGCTTCTTTAGCTGCTTCTGTGGCATAAACACGGTGTGAACAAAATTGAAGGCGCTCTGGCTCTCGCTCGAGTAGCTCAGTTATAGAAACTTCTTCTACTTTAAGCTCCACCCCTAAATGCTCTGCAATAATCTGGTAGTAACGCCAACTAGGAATGATATCTGGACCGGGCGCATTAAAGATTTTGTGCCGCACTGTTGTTTTAGCAGCGCAATCAAGAATCATTTTGGCTAAATCTTCAGAGAACACAGGCATTTGTAAGAAATGACCTCCACCTACCAAGCGTAAAGGTAAACCCTTTTTAAGATGCTCGAGTATGTCAGGGTTTCGGCTGTGTTCCGGTAAGCAGCCTAGTTCAGAACCTGGTCCATAAATATGACCTGGGCGCAAAATAGTCCAGTTAAGGTCTTGGCCTTCTTTTAGAAAGACTTCTTCAGCAGCACGTTTATTGTATCCGTAACTGAGTTGCGTAAACTGCTCAAAGCTTTCAGATACCGGAAAAGGGCGAGGATGCTCTTGATATACAGAATCTGTTGACACGAACAGCAGTTGCTTAGCCAAGCCTGTAAATACCTCAATATCTTGCTTGGCATCTTCAGGTTTAAAGCAAATACAGTCTGCTACTAAATCCCAAGTGACATCAGCCTTTTTTATCGTTTCAGCAAATGCTGTTTTGTTTTTACGGTCAACCACAAGTGCATTTACGCCTTTAGGTAATGCCCTTTGCCCTCGGGTAACAACCCAGACGTCGTGACCTTGAGCTAAAGCAACTCGAGCGACTGTGCCGCTTAGAAATCCGCTACCGCCTATAATTAAGAGTTTCATTTGTTTCCTAACTTTGCTTTGAAATTTGTTGTTATTTTAAGGCTGTATAAGCTATTTAATTCTCTACTGTCATAACTAGGCTAAACGCACCAGCAGGTACTTTAAAAGCAAGCCCTGAAGCATCCGTTAAAGTAACCTTTGTTGTTAAGCTATGCTCCACTTTTAAATTAGCTAGTGACCAGCTGTTTTTATTAATCATACTGCTATTTAGGCTACCTGCGTTGACTTCAAAAAGAATTTCTCGTTCTGCTTCGCAATTTAGAGTCATAGTGTTGCCATCAACTTTAACACTCACAGGTTCATCGCAACGCAGGCGCATCCAAGCTAAACCGCCATCTTGCAACTGCCAGTGCACCGTTGCCGCGTGAAACTGCTCATTAGGTAACCTGCTTGGGTGTAGCGTTTCACCGCCCAACATAAGCCCATCAGTAAGAAACGCAGTAGCAGTTCGCTCAGCTTCAATTATACGCTCGAGTTGTCTAGTGCCTTGAAAGCTGCGTAAGTGTGGCACTACATCTTCGGGCACTTGTGTACCAAGGTAGGCTGCTAAGGGGCCAAACATATAGTCATGTTCATGATCAAATGCTTTCTTAGCGTCTGGAAGGGGTGCTTTTTCTGTGGGTACGACAAAAGCAATATAAAGCCCTACTAGACCTGCGTACTGCGTTAAATTCATGCCGTAACTACGGTCGTAAGGACCGCAAAGGTTTTTTAGGTCGGCGTGGTAAAATAAGGCTATATCTTGCCATAAAGCAGCTTCCATTTTTGCACCTAAACTTGTAAAGCTTTCACTCAAACCGTAATCACGCCAAAGGCTAAGTGCGTAAAGGTCAACTCCGTAGTAGGTAGGTGAGTTATATTCCCAGAAGCAAGCATTGGGTTTAAATAAGGCATAAATTTGTTGTGCTAAAGCTTCAGCGCGGTTACGCCATTCTGTTTTGCCAAAGTGTTCACCTGCATGGTCTAAAAGGAGTGCACTCATAAGCGCTATATTGCTGTAAGCAGGGTCAATGTTTCGCGTGTATGCACCCTCTGTAGCTTTTTGAATGGATGTCCACATGTCTGCTTGCAAAGCTTCTGGTAAATCAAAGTCACGCAACATGATTAAAAAAACACTACAAATAAACTCCCGCCAGTTAGGGTCATAATCTTTCCATATCTCGTTTTTTTCAGGTGGGTCAGGTTCAATGGGTGTACGTTTAAAGGTGCCATGATAAATCTTGTGTGGTACATCATACTGATAGCTCAACACAGCCCGAATGGCCTTGTGTGCGCGAGCATCCTTAGCTTGTTGCAGTAAGCCTAAAGCGTACCAAATAGTGTTACGCACCGTGTGCGTGCTTGACTGCTTACTTTTATTATCATTATCGTTAGAGGCTTTTAGAAGCCCAATCTTGTCATCCCAAAATTGCTCTGTCCAAGTCATACTGATATCAAAGTAGTGTTGTTCTTGTGGCTTAAGTTTTTTCATATCAATACTCCAAATCAATAAACACAACATTCGGATGGTTCAAACAATGTTTGAATGTACGGTTTACAGTAATTGCCATTTCCTATATCCTATAGTTTACATGAATAAAAATGTATGGGTAGACAGCTTCAAGTACTTCAAATCGTTTAAGCATCTCCATTCTTATATACATCCCTCTTTACTAAGCAAGCAACTTTTTCATTCATATAAATTTAAAAAAACGTAATCGCATGCAGCGTATTCTCCCCTATTCCAAAAACCCTTTTTACTGGGAATACAAAAACCAGGCCATCCTTCTTATAGGTGGCTCTATTGAAGATAACCTCTTTCAAATTGATGATTTAGAGGCTCATCTTGATACCCTTAAAGTTGCAGGCGGCAATTATGTTCGCTGCAGCATGTCAAGCCGAGACCTTAACGATGTCTGGCCTTTTGAAAAAGATAATTCAGGAATCTATAATCTTGAAATCGCAGGGAAAATTTACTGGCAGCGTTTTAAACAGTTACTAGACTTGACGTTTGCTAGAGATATCATTGTACAAATAGAGGTTTGGGATCGTTTTGACTTTGCCAGAGAACCTTGGCAAGACAACCCCTTTAACCCAAAAAATAATACGAATTACTCAACGCTAGACTCGGCTTTGCTTGAAAGCATTGCGAGTCATCCGGGTGAAAAAGAAAATGCTTTTTTTCGCAGCGTGCCCGCGCTAGAAAATAATGAACTGCTACTAAACTATCAGCATAACTTTGTTGATGCCTTACTTGAATGCGCTTTACCCTATGGCAATGTTTTGTACTGCATTGATAATGAAACCAATGAATCTCCTGAGTGGGGAGTCTACTGGGCAAATTACATAAAGCAAAAAGCCTTGGCGCAAAACCTGAGTGTACAAATAACTGAAATGTGGGATGCCTGGGACTTAAGCTCTAAAGAGCATGACGCTACCCTTAATCATCCTGAGCGCTACAGTTTTGTAGACCTATCGCAAAACAACCATAAAGTAGGACTCGAGCATTGGCAGAATCCTTTGAAGATTCGTGAGCGTATTATGCGCTCTGGTACTGTTCGCCCTATGAATAGCGTTAAGATTTATGGTGCTAATACGGCTAGTTATGGTTCATCACGTGATGCGCAGGAGCGTTTTTGGCGCTTGGTTTTGGCTGGTTTTGCTTCAGCTCGTTTTCATCGTCCACCTGCTGGTTTAGGTTTAAGTGAGGTCGTGCAAAATCATCTTAAGTCTATGCGTATGTTTTTAGATAAGTTTGATGTCTTTTCAAGTGAACCTAGTCTTGACTTGTTAAGCAACCGAAGTTGGAATGAGGCGTATTGCGCTGCTAATGTAGGTCATTCTTACGCGGTCTTTTTTCCTGATGGTGGCAATGTTTTGCTTGATGTTTCAACAACAGGTAAAAGCTATGAGCTGAGTTGGTTAGATATTCGTAGCTCTAGCTGGCTCGCCCCACAAAGCATACGTAGTGAGGGTCATGTGCAACTCGTGAGCCCTTCAGAGGAAGGCTACTGGTTGGCTGTTGTGACTGTAAAGAAGTAATGGCTAAAGTAACGCTGACTGCTAAAAATCTAGCCTATTGTTTAAGCACTCCCTATAACTACTCAAACTCTATTACACCTATTTATATGGCCATTACCATCACCTTAACCTCTTTGCTTAGAAAGAACGCCTTTTGCTAACACTTAGTCGCTTACAAACATTTACCCGAAATATCTATTTTGGCTGGTGGATAGTGGGTGGCAGCATAGTCATTCAACTCATTCATGCTACCTTACTCATGCAATCTTACGGCTTGTATGTCGCTATTTTTCAAGAAGAATTCTTTTGGAGCAAAACTGCACTGGCATCTGCCTTTGCCTTAAGGCAAGCCGAAAGAGGTCTACTTGCCCCTGTGGTTGGTTGGTCTATAGATAAATACGGCTCAAAACGCGTGATGCGCTTCGGGCTTATCATTATGGGCTTAAGTTTCATGCTCTTTAGTCAAATTAACTCTCTTGTCATGTTCTTTGTCGTCACTTTGCTCCTTGGTTTAGGTGCCAGTTTTGGCGGGCAATTAGCTTTAATGACAACCCTCGTGCAATGGTTTGAAAAAAGACGCGCAACCGCACTTGCCGTTGGGCAAGCTGGCATGAGCTTAGGGGGTTTACTCATCCCTTTAGTAGCGATTGCCTTAGCTACCGTAGGTTGGCGCGTAACCGCCTTTGCATCTGGCATTATAGTTTTGGTAGTTGGCTTACCTGTTACTGCTCTTATGCGAAGCAGCCCAGAAGACTACGGTTTATTACCTGACGGGCGCAGTGCCGAAGACACTACTGACGGAATAAGCAATACCCAACTAACCAGCCCAGACTTTTCAGCCAAAGAAGCCTTAAGAACTCGAGCGTTTTGGTTTTTGTCTTTGGGTCATGCTTCTGCGGTGCTTATTGTTTCGGCGGTAACGGTTCATCTTATTGTTCATTTAACTGAGGGTTTAGGTTATTCTTTGCAGGCTGCTGCTAGTATTTTTGCGCTCATGACTGGCTGCACCTTTGTTGGGCAGCTTTTGGGGGGTTATCTTGGTGACAAGATTAGTAAGCGTGCCATTGCGGTTGTAGCTATGTTTGGGCATGCTACTGCCATTCTGGCGGTGGCGTACGCTAGTTCTTTTGCTGCTGTTTTTTACTTTGCAGTTGCACATGGCTTATCTTGGGGCATGCGGGGGCCTTTAATGAGTGCTTTGCGGGCTGATCTTTTTGGTCGCAAGTCTTTTGGTTCTATTCTTGGTATATCTGCACTTATCGTCACAATTGGCAATGTCACTGGCCCTGTACTGGCAGGCATAATGGCAGATGCTTTTGGTAACTACAGGGCTGGCTTTACTATCCTTGCTTGCCTAGCAGCGCTGGGCTCATTGTTTTTCATTGGGCTTCGTAAGCCAGAGCCTAAAAAAACAATCGCTGA
>CAYGTA010000064.1:0-14746 GCA_964352605.1 uncultured bacterium
GCGTTGGGTGCTTTACCGCCAGGACCCGGAAAGATTGCGTCTAGCTTGGCTAGAACTGCGTCATCTAAGTTAATTTCAGTTCCTCTTATAGCACTTTCTAGTTGCTCTAAGGTTCTTGGCCCAATGATTGGCGCGGTTACAACAGGGTTATGAAGTAACCAAGCGAGTGCTACAGCTGCGGGTTCTTCACCCATTTCTTTACATAGGCTTTC
Source organism: uncultured bacterium (assembly GCA_964352605.1). Classification (GTDB taxonomy): domain Bacteria; phylum Deinococcota; class Deinococci; order Deinococcales; family Trueperaceae; genus JAHEBB01. The sequence continues at coordinate 213 of CAYGTA010000064.1, forward strand.
GTAAGCTTCTAGCTTTTCTTTGTTGGCTTCTACTTGCTTTAAAAAGCCTTCACTCATACGGCGACCGCTTTCAATTTTGCCAAGTGCGCCGCCTAGCAAGCCGCCACCTAAGGGGCTCCAAGGAATAAGCCCTAGACCATAGTGCTCACAAGCAGGAATCACTTCGAGTTCAAGCATGCGGTTATTAAGATGATAAATACTCTGCTCACTTACAAGGCCCATCATGCTGCGTTTAGAAGCTTCTTGACAGGCCGTTGCAATATCCCAACCTGCAAAATTACTCGAGCCTACATAAACTATTTTGCCTTGCTTAACGAGTGTGTCAAAGGCTTGCCATGTTTCATCCCAAGGGCAGTCACGGTCTATGTGATGCATTTGGTAAAGGTCAATCCAGTCTGTCTGCAAGCGTTTTAGGCTACCTTCGCAGTGTTTTTTAATTTTCATGGCAGACAGGTTTCGCGTATCCGTGTTGGGTTCGGCTCTGTTTTCTGTTCTAGTTACAGGGTTATAAACTTTGCTGGCGAGTACCACAGCGTCTCGTCGACCTTCGCCTAAAGCAAACCAGTTTCCTAAGATGATTTCGGTGTCACCAGCTTGACCTTCTCCGTGTCTACCGTAAACATCTGCGGTATCAAAAAAGTTAATACCAAGTTCTAATGCGCGGTCCATAATGGCGAAGCTGTCTTCTTGACTGGTGTGCCAGCCAAAGTTCATGGTTCCTAAACAAATGTTACTAACTAAGACACCGTGTTTCCCTAAACGTTTGTGTTGAATTGCCATTTCTTACTCCTTCTTAAAAATGAATTGCTGCTTTGATGCATCTTTTTGCTTTACTGCTCTAGGCTCTTAAGGGCCTAGCTTCAATAGAGGTTCAACTAAAAACGGTCTGCTAAGCCGTTAAGTACAAAGCGGTTGCTTTATCGGTAATAATGACATTAATCCAGCCTCCCTCGAGTGCTCCTTTTATGGCCGCGTGTTTGCGTTTACCACCCGCAATGCCTACCGTGCGTCTTACATTTTTTAGTTCTTCAAGCTCTATTCCTATAACTCTTTCATTAAAGCTTGACAATATAGTTTGGCCCTGTTCATCAAAAAAGCGTAAACAAATATCACCCACAGCACCTTTTTCACTAAGCGTTTCTAGCTCTTCAGTAGAAAACACATTGCCACTACTTGCTAAGACTTTAGAGGGCGTGCGTGCCCCTATACCAACCAGCGCTAAACTCACCTGCTCAAACAGGCCAATTGCTTCCGTTATAAATGGATCAGCTAGCAAAATATCACGAGCACTTTTTGAAGCCACAACGCCCGGGCCTGAAAGCATAAAAGCCTCTGCGCCCGTCAGATTTGCAAAGCGCCGCGTAAGATGAGCCGCATGCGCTTCAGCACTCGGGTTGCCAACACCACCCAAAATCTGAACCACTCGAGCGTTTTTTATGGGTACAGGGTGCATGGCGTTGGTCATGGCTAAAAGGGTTTCACTCCAAGAGGATATGCCAATTACTTCGTTGGGTTTAAGGGTAGTTTCTAGGTAGTAAGCAGCGGCTGCACCTAAGTTGCGTAGGAGTTGCGTTTCGCTGTTGCCACTATCTACCACGATGGCTTCTTTTATGCCGTAGCGAGCTTCTATTTCTTGCTCAACTTGGGTGTGTGACCCTAAGGGTTGCGCTACGGTTATACGCACGATGTTTTCATCTTTTGCGCGTTTGAGCAAACGAGATACCCCAGCTTGAGAAAGGTCAAGCTGTTTGGCAATATCAGCTTGGCGGAGGTTTTTTTCGTAGTAAAGGCTGGCAACTTTGGTTACAAGACGCAACTCTTCGGTTTGATTCATTGCTTTAAGTATAACCTGTGTTTAGCTTTCAAAAAGCGTGCGCTGAATTGCTGATTGCCAGTGTTTGTAGCTCTCCTCTCGGCTAGATTTAGAGCTTTGGGGTTCAAATTTATCAAATTGTCTTGGCAATGCCGCTATGTCTGCTAGGCTTTTATAGATACCTACACTTAAACCCGCTAAGTAAGCTGCGCCCAAAGCTGAAAGATGCTCAGAACGGTTACGCAAGACAGCTACGCCCAAAACATCTGCTTGTAATTGCATCAGAAAGTCATTGCTAGTCGCGCCGCCATCTGCTAAGAGTTGACTTAATTCGCTTTTAACTTCTTTGGCCATTAGGTCAAAAACATCTTTTATTTGAAAGGCTATGCTTTCTAACCCAGCCCTTGCAATATGGGCGCGGCTACTGCCACGCGTTAAACCCGAAAGGGTGCCTCTAGCTTTATGATTCCAGTAAGGCGCACCCAGACCCACAAAAGCAGGTACAAAACTTACACCTTCTGAACTCTCAACCGTTTGGGCTAAATCTGTGAGTTCGCTAGGAGACTCGAGTCCTAAGAGTTCTACTAGCCATGCTACGGCTGCACCTGTTGATGAGATGTTGCCTTCTAGTGCGTAACTTACGCCTTGAGCATGTCCCCAAGCAACTGTGCTTGATAGGCCTTGGTCTGAGTGAATGAGGTGCGCGCTTGCTGTCATGAGTGAGCTACCCGTACCGTAGGTTGCTTTTAGCGAACCATTTTGAAAGCCAGCTTGTCCAAAGAGGGCTGCGTGGGAGTCACCTATCATGCTGCTTATAGGAATGCCAGCAGCGACTTCTCCTATTTGAATAGTCTCACCAAAATAGGCACTTGAAGCTAAAAGTTCAGGCAGCGCCACGCGAGGAATGCTAAAAACCTCTAGCAGCTCATCATCCCAGTCTAAGGTTTTTAGGTTAAAGAGCTGCGTGCGTGAAGCGTTAGTAAAGTCAGTTTTATGGGCTTTGTGACCTGTTAATTTGTATAACAGCCAGCTATCAACCGTACCAATGCAAATTTCACCTGCGTCAGCTAAAGCCTGACCGTTTGGGCAGTTATCCAGCAGCCAGCGAGCTTTTGAGGCAGAAAACAGTGGGTCTATGGTTAAACCTGTTTTTTTATGCAGGAAATCGCTTAAGCCTTGCTGCTCGAGCTTTTCACAAAAAGCAGTTGTTCTGCGACATTGCCAAGTAATGACGGGGCCAAGGGGTTTGCCTGTTTTACGCTCCCAGATGAGTACCGATTCACGTTGATTGCTTATGCCTATAGCTGCAATAGCAAGTTTGGCTTTGCTTAGGCAGTCATTGAGAGCTTCTGTTACGCTGTGCCAGATTTGCAGGGCATCTTGCTGAACCCATGCGGGTTGCGGAAAGGCTATCTCTACAGGTCGCGATGCCTGCGCCAGTTCTTTGCCGAGACTGTCTACAATAATGACCTTAGTATTCGTAGTACCTTGGTCAATAGCTAGCAGGTAAGACTCAGCCATGACTTTTTAGCTGCTTGGCAGCCTCATAGATGCCCGTTGCAGTTAGGCCAAAGTGCTCTAAAAGCCATTGGGGTTCACCTGTCGGGGCAAACACACCCGGCACACCCAAAATACGCATTTTTACAGGCGCATTTTCAACCACAACTTCAGCTACTGCGCTACCCAAACCCCCATGTGTACTATGCTCTTCAGCCGTTACAATAGCGCCTGTTTCTTGCGCTGCTTTAATAATAGCTTCTTTATCTAGAGGTCTAACCGTTGCCATATTAAGCACTCGAGCGTCTATGCCTTCTTGGGCTAGCATTTTGGCTGCTTCTAGTGCGCGTGTGACCATAACGCCATTAGCGATTAGGGTTAGATCTTTACCTTCTTTTAAGGTGGCAGCTTTGCCAATTTGAAATCTATAGCCACTGTCATGTACTTCTGGTACACCCATTCGGCTTAATCTTAAAAACATGGGCCCTATGCTTGAGGCTGCTGTTTCAATAGCTTGCGCTGTCTCATTTGGGTCAGCAGGTGCAATGACAGTCATGTTAGCAATCACTCTGGTCCAAGCAAAATCTTCTATTGAGTGATGCGTTGGGCCAAGCGCACCGTAGGCCATGCCACTGCTTATACCAACCAGTTTGACATTGGTATTAGAGTAGGCAACATCAGCTTTAATTTGCTCTAAGGCACGCCCTGTTAAAAAACAAGCTGCTGCGCAAACAAAGGGAATAAAGCCAGCATTGGCTAGACCCGCAGCAACCCCGACCATGTTTTGTTCAGCAATACCAACATTAATAAGCCTATCAGGAAAGTTCTTTTTAAAGCCACCCATTTTACTTGAACCCACCGAGTCATTGACCACTACCACAATGCGTTTATCTTTTTCAGCTAAACGCTCGAGTGTTTCAGCAAAGGCGTCACGGCAGTCAAAAACTTGGGCATCTAGCGTTGCGTTCATTGGTTGTCCTCTAGCTCTTTCATGGCTTGTTCAAATTCTGTTTTGGTGGGCACACGGTGGTGCCAGCCTGGGTGGTCTTGCATAAAAGAAATACCTTGTCCTTTATGGGTAAGGGCGATTATGCAGCTTGGTTTGCCTTTTTCTAAAGGTAGTGATTCAAATGTTTCTAAAAGTTCCTTATGGTCATGCCCATCTATTTCGCTAACAGCCCAGCCAAAAGCTCGCCATTTGTCTGCTAGCGGTTCTAGATTGTTGGTGGCTTTAACCCAGTCACCTTGCTGCAAGCGGTTTCTGTCAATAATGACGGTTAGGTTATCTAGGCCGCGGTGACCTGCCAGCATGGCAGCTTCCCAGTTGCTGCCTTCTTGTAATTCACCGTCACCTGTTAAAACAAAGCTGCGCCAGCTTTGTTGCTCGAGTTTGGCGCCTATGGCAGTGCCAACTGCTACGGGTAGACCATGTCCTAGCGGACCTGTGTTGGTTTCTACGCCTGCTATCTTGTTGCGATCTGGGTGACCATTTAATTTAGAGAGGGGCTTCATATAGGTTTTTAAGTCTTCTACAGGAAAAAAGCCTCGGTTGGCTAGAGTTGTGTAGAGTGCACCTGAGCAGTGACCTTTACTCATAATGAAGCGGTCTCGTTGTGGGTCATTAGGGTTTTCTGGGTCTATGTTTAGCACCGCAAAGTAAAGCGTTACAAGTATGTCAGTTGCTGACATATCGCCACCAATGTGCCCCATGCCCGTGTTATAGATAAGCTCAAGGTTTTGTTTTCTCTGCTTGTTTGATAAGTTTGCTAGTTGTTTACTTACTTCTGGAGGCTTAAGTACCATCCGAAACTCCTTATAGAGTAGAAACGATATCTGAATATATATTCAGAGTCTATATTTTATTCTTAGTGTAATGTACTTTTATTTAACCTTTCCTGTCAAGCTAGTCTTTACAGAGTTACTTTAATCATAACCTTTTAGAAAGCACTCCAAACACTTTTTAATTCTCACTAACGCAAGCCTCCAATAAAATTGTAAGTTTGAATACAGACAGCCCAGTTGACACATCAAGAACTATAGTGATAGATTATTTTAGAAATAAAAATTTATATTTGAATATATATTCAATTGACGGCTACCAAAACCACCAATTGAATCCTTCACTTTAAGGTCTTAAGCAAAGACTCGAGTGGGTTCATTTAAGAACGCTGAACTTTTAGCATCTTTCTTTTCAAGCACCAAAGGCAAAACAGCCTTTCGTTCTGAATCTAATTAGACCTGCATTTAATAAGGAGGTTGACTAACTGAAACAAAAACAAGGCATAGCAAATCATTCGAGTACAGATAGTTTTAAACACTTTAAGTCTTAAAAGGAGAAAAGTTATGAAAAAACATTTTTTGCTACTTTGTTTCTTACTCAGTAGTATCGGGCTTGTTTTTGCTCAAGAAATGACCGATGTCGGCACACCCCGCAGCGAAACCCTTATTTTCCAAACCTTTGACAGGCAAACCGCAAGCCCAGATCAGCACAACCCTATGATGGCCTATGCAAGATGGCGAGGCTTTAGAGAACTAGGTTGGGGTGCACTCTGGGAAACCGACACAGGTACTGGCGAATCTTACCCAGAACTCGCAGCAGAAATGCCTGAAGTGCTCAATGACGATCACACTTTGTTCCGCATTAAACTTAGAGAAGGCATTTACTGGAGTGACGGCGTTGAATTCACAGCCGATGATGTCATCTACTCGCTAGATGTCTACCATAGATACAGTCAACAAGCCACTCGAGTGTCAAGAATTGTAAATTATGTAGAAAGCTGGGAAAAAATTGATGACTATACCGTCGAAGTTCAGACTGTTAATCCAGCCTACGACTTCCACACGGTTATGGGTATTTACACGTGGGGATCAGCATTTGTACCTGTACCTAAGCATATTTTTGAACAGTATGAGCCAAATGTTCACGAATTTCGTAACACCAACCCAGTAACCCTAGGCCCCTACACTGTAAAAGAGTTCGACCCTAGTGGCTTCTGGCAATTATGGGAACTACGTGAAGACTGGGAGCGCTCAGCCTGGGCTGCGTTAGATGAAGACGGCTACATGCCAAAATACGTGCTCTACAAAGACTATGGGCCAGAAGAAACTCGCTCACTATCTTTTGTGCAAAATGCCTATGATGTAGATACCTTCATGAGCCCTGACAGCATTAAAGCTGCTCAAAGACGTAATGAAAACATAACAACTTTTTCAGATACTATGCCGTTTCACAACATGGATGACGCATGTTCTTATGGCTTACTTCTAAATATGCAAAAGGCACCTTATGACACGCTAGCAGTAAGATGGGCGTTAGCACTAGCACTAGATCTTGAAACCGTTGCTATTAACGCTGTGAGTGGCGAATTTATAGCATCACCTCTACCCATGGTAGATACCCAAATTCTGCGCCCCATCTACTTTGAACCCCTTATGCCCTGGCTCGAAGACTTCGCACTCGCTGATGGCTACAAACCCTTCAATGCTAACTTCACCAACCAGCTAGCCGAAACACTCGCAGGCGTTGGCGCAGAAGGTATTCCAGAAGATACTTCAGCCTTTGGTGTTGGCTGGTGGAACTACGATATTGAACAGGCCGGAACCTTACTCGAGTCTGCTGGGTTTAGCAAAAATGCCGATGGTAATTGGCTGCTTCCTAGTGGTGAAGAGTGGATAGTACAACTAACCATACCTGGTGACTGGAACAAAGTTATGCAGCGACTTGGCTTCTCAATTGCTGACAGCTGGCAAAAAGCAGGTATCCAGGTAAATACAAGACAAGTTGATAACGCCGAGAATGGTGCAGTTCAACGTACAAATGATCTGCGTGAAGTTCAGCTTATGTGGATTAACTGTATCTTTACACCAAACTACCTAAATGCATGGCAAGAAATACAACCAGGCAACATTAACCCAGGCGATTCTAAAGAAACAAATGCTGGTAACCGCTATCAGTGGGATAGTCAAGCTGTCTATGACTTAGTTGCAGAAGCTACTCAAATGGAGCAAGGCACAGAAGAGTTTTATGAAATTGGTCGTTCAATTATTAAAGAATTTGTAACAGATATGTCTTTTATAAATCTCATGGGCATTCCAACAACGATACCTACTAACGAAACTTACTGGGAAAACTTTCCTAAAGCAGATAACTACTACGCAGTCCCTTATTCTTGGTGGAGTTCAGCCAAAGAAATGGTCGCCAGCGTAAAACCAACAGGAAATTAATTTAAAGACACATTACAGAGGAGCAGTTGAACTTGAACTGCTCCTCATATGTAGTAAGCGGAGTAAGTTATGGGACTAGTACAATACATTGGCAGTAGAGTTGCATCTTATCTTATCGTGCTATTCATAGGCCTAACCATTACATTTTTCTTACCTAGACTTATGCCTAGTGACCCAATCGAGAACTACATTTTTGAACTTCAGTCACAAGCTGGGCAAAGCCTATCTCCCTCAGAGTCAGAAGCCTTGCGCGAAACACTCAAAGGCATTTACGGGCTTGAGGGCAGTCTTTTTTCTCAGTATTTAGGTTACCTCGAGCGTGTCATTTTTCATTTCGACTTTGGTCCTTCCCTCTCATCTTTTCCTAGACCTGTTATGGAATTTATTATCATTGCGCTTCCATGGACTCTAGGCTTACTTGTAACCACAACTCTTATTGCTTGGCTTGTTGGTAACCTTGTCGGCTTATTAGCTGGTTTCTTTCATAATAACCGTGTTGCATCTGCACTCGAGCTTATAGGCATCATTTTGTACCCCATACCTTATTACATTGCAGCGCTCGTTCTACTTCTCGTCTTTGCTTATATATGGCCTGTTTTTCCGTTAACAACAACCATTCGTCCGGGGCCCTTAAGTTTTGACAAAATAGGAGCCATTCTTTATAACTCTGCCCTACCCGCCCTAACCTTAATTCTGGCTGGTCTTGGCTGGAACATTCTTAGCATGAAAGCCCTTTCTTTTGCAAATAAGGAAGAAGGCTATGTAACTTTTGCTCGATTAAAAGGAACAAAACCACGCAAAATCATGTTTACTTACGTATTTAGAAATTCTATTTTGCCTCAAATTACGGCCCTAACTCTATCTCTTGGTGCCATTTTTAATGGTGCTCTACTCATTGAAATTCTCTTTTCTTACCCCGGTATGGGCTTGCTTATGCGTACCGCTGCCGGTGCAGGCGATTTCAATATGCTCTATGGCACAATCACACTATCTATTTTTGCAGTTGCAACAGCTGCACTGGTCATTGATTTGTTATACCCACTATTTGATCCAAGAATCCGGTACCGATAAGCATGAGAACAAACACGCGTCTAAGCATCGGCATTATCATTCTTACTATCTTTACACTAGGAAGCTTTATTCTTCCCTTTTTTAATGAGATTGATCCAAGCAAACAAGGTAGCTATTTTAAGAATATGCCTATGAGTTCTGAACATTTGCTAGGTACCAATAGCTTAGGTCAAGATATTTTTTGGTTTCTAATTTTTTCTATCCGAAATTCACTTATTTTAGGTGTCACCGTCAGTATTTTCACAACGATTATCGCCGGAGCTATGGGACTAATTTCAGGCTACATTGGCGGCTGGGCTGATCGAATCATTATGACCCTTACTGATTCTATTATTGCGATACCAACCTTTCCCATCCTCATTGTCTTAGGCACACTTGTACGAGGACAAACATCTTTTGTGCTTGTAGGAGGCATACTTGTTATTTTTGGTTGGGCTTGGGGTGCACGTACAGTTAGATCCATGGCACTCTCCCTTCGAGAGCGCGAATTTATAAATATGTCAAGGTTCTCAGGGTCTTCTACATTAGAGATTGTTTTCAAAGAGGTCTTTCCATACGTGCGGGCTTACTTAGTTGTTGCTTTTATCAACTCTATTCTTTATGTTATTAACACCGAAGCGGCACTTGCTGTCATTGGTTTATCAAAAGTCGAAATTCCTACCCTTGGTTCAATTATTTTTTGGGCCCTCAACTATAACGCCATGTTTACAGGCCAATACATGTGGATCATTGCGCCTGTTGTGGCAACTGTGATTTTATTTCTAGGTCTATTTTTAACCTCTACAGGCTATAACCAAATGTACGCAACACGTCGAGGTCATGCATGATTCGCTTAAATAACATTGTTGCAAGCTACTCCACTGTGCGCGGTCAAGTAAACGCCGTTGACGGTGTAGATCTGGCTATTCCTAATGGCACCATTGTGGGTATTGCCGGAGAGTCCGGTTGCGGCAAATCAACACTACTTAAAATTATTTATGGTGACATTATCTACCCGCTGACCCTCACAACAGGGCATATTGATTATGGCATTGAAAGTGAAAACGGCGAAATAAGCACCCAAGATATTCAAGACTATTGGTTTAAGCGCATTTCCTATATTCCACAAAGCTCCATGAGTTCACTCAATCCAGTTGTGCGCATCCGCGAGCAATTCTTAGACTTTTTAGAACCCAAGCAAAACAAAAAAGCTGTTTTAGAAGAAGTCAGAGACTATGTAAAAGGGCTTGACTTACCCCCCGAATCGCTAGACGCCTACCCGCATCAACTTTCTGGTGGCATGCGCCAACGCATTATGGTTGCTATGGGTACCTTTTTTAAACCCGACATTATATTGGCAGACGAACCCACCACAGCCCTCGATGTTGTTGTTCAAAAAGGTATTTTGCTGCTTCTCTTAGAGATACAAGAGCAAATGAAAAATACGATTCTCTTTGTCTCACATGATATGGGTGTGCACTACCAAATTAGCCACAAAATGCTAATTATGTACGCCGCCAAAGTCGTAGAGTTTGGTGACTCAGATAAAGTCTTTAAAACACCGCTTCACCCCTACACCAAAATGCTAATAGAAGCGCTACCAACCATTGGTGGAGCCAAAGAGCGCGAAGGCATAGCAGGTCGCCCACCAAGTCTATGGGAAGCCTTAGTAGGTTGTCGTTTTGCAGCACGTTGCCCCTTTGCAAGCGAACTATGCAAAACAGAAGAACCCCCATTTATAGAACACACACCGGGGCATTTCGCAGCCTGTCACCACACAGATAAGGTAACTCGAGCGTGACTACAGTTCTTAAAACGGTTGGCTTAAATAAGTTTTATAAGCTTGGTGGCTTTATTAACCGTGTGCGTATTAATGCACTGGATGATGTGAATTTAAATGTTGAGAGTGACAAGCCTGTAATTATTAGTCTGGTTGGTGAATCTGGTAGTGGTAAAACCACATTGGCTAAGGTTATTTTGCGCTTAGTAAATCCCTCATCGGGTAGCGCTATTATTTATGATGAGGTTATTGCTGGTGAAGGTGCTACGCACTCTAAAGAAAGCTTTTTAAAAACCTTACAGCCTATTTTTCAAAACCCCTTTGAAGCCTTTAGTGCTTACCAAAGTGTTGACAGTTACTTAGAAAGAACAGCTCGACGTATTAATCAAAGCGGATCTGAAACCACTGAGGTTATAGAAGAAGCTTTGGCTTCCGTCGGTCTTAAATATGCTGATGTTAAAGGCAAGTACCCTAATCAGTTTTCAGGTGGTGAGCTTCAGCGGGTTTCGATTGCAAGAGCGCTTATTCCAAAGCCAAAAATAATTATTGCTGATGAGCCTGTAAGCATGATTGACGCGTCTTTACGCATGAATATTGTCAATCTTTTTTTATCCTTAAAAGAGGATTACAACACTAGTTTTCTTTATATTACTCATGATCTTGCTACGGCTTATTACGTGAGTGACTATATTGCTGTTATGTACCGCGGCACCATAGTTGAATTTGGTGTTGCTAAACATATTTTGACCAGCCCGCAGCATCCTTACACGCAGTTATTACTAGATTCACTTGCGGTAACAAACCGCAAGTGGGAGCGTAAAAGCTTTGTTGCTTCAGACATAGAAGAGAAAGAATTTCAGTTTACAGGCTGCCGCTTTCATAACCGTTGCCCAATTGCTGAGGATAAATGTAAAACCCAAAGACCGCCTGCCATTCGCCAAACTGACGGACGTGATGTCTATTGTCATTTTGCTAAGCCTTAAGTGGCTCGTTTATTTACAAGATAGAAACCTTAACTCAAAGGAGGAAGCATGAATCAAACAAACCCGCCAGAACCCTCACCACCTGGTGTAGAGGAAAAACTGCGAGTTTTTGTGCTAACTGATATTGAAAACGAACCCGATGATGCTCAATCTTTCGTTAGGTTTTTAACTTATTCTAATCAATGGGATACCGAAGCAGTAGTTGCTACTACTTCGTGTTGGCAACAAGACAAAATAGCTGACTGGCGTTTGCATGAAATTGCTGACGCTTACGGCGAGGTAGTTGAGAACCTGCAGCTGCATGAGCCCGGCTACCCTTCTTATGAAGAAGTAAAAGCTTGGATTAAAAAAGGTACTGACCGTTACGGAATGTTAGCAGTGGGTGAAGGGCATGACTCTGAAGGGTCTGTAGCTTTAGAAGCGTCACTCGAAAAAGACGATGCTCGGCCCCTTTGGGTTTTGGTTTGGGGCGGAACCAATGTCTTGGCTCAGGCTTTATACAGCTTGAGGCAGCGAAAAACCGTTGCTGAAATGACTTTATTGCTAAAGAAATTACGCATTTACGCCATTTCAGATCAAGATGACTCAAGCCCTTGGATAAGAACAGAGTTTCCCGGCTTGTTTTATATTGCCAGTCCAGGATATGAAGAAAACGGGGGTGGTAGTTACCACCACGCAACTTGGGTAGGCATTTCAGGTGACAGCTTTCATGGTCGCTTTCAAGGTGCCAACTTTGAGATTGTTGATAACCCCTGGCTCGAGCAACATATTCGCCAAAATCATGGGCCTTTAGGTGCGCAGCATCCTCATACCAAATATTTATTAGAAGGTGATACACCTACCTTTTTGTACCTCATTGCTAACGGCTTAAATGTACCTGAACGCCCTGACTATGGTGGCTGGGGTGGGCGCTACGAATGGTACATTCCACCCAAACAAAAATTTCATTATATTCAAGAAACGCATCCCCTCTGGACAGATGCTGTTGATGAAGTTATGGGTGTTGACGGTAACTATTACAGCTCAAACCAAGCAACCATTTGGCGTTGGCGTGAAGCTTATCAAAATGACTTCGCTGCGCGCATGGACTGGACTACCCAATCGTTTGAAGCTTGTAATCATCCACCCACAGCTAAATTAACTCACTCAAATGTACTACGCGCCAAAGCAGGTGAAACGGTTCATTTGAGCGCTAAAGACTCGAGTGATATTGACGGTGACACCCTGTCTTTTAATTGGTTTCACTACGTAGAAGCAGGTACTTATATGGGTAGGCCACTAGATATTGATACAGCAAATGAAAGTGAGGCTAGCTTTACGGCTCCTAAAGTTAATTTTCCTAGCGAGCTACACATCATTTTGTCTGTTACAGATGATGGGCAACCACCGCTAACAAGGTACCAAAGGGTCATTGTTAATGTTTTTCCGTAAAAAATAGATTGAATAAGACTTCGTTACGAGTTTAACAAAGATAAGAAAGAAGGTAATTATGGCACAACAAAGCACAGAACGGTGGGGCATTTTTGAGCTAACACTGAAAGGGCCATCCGAGGGAAATCCTTTTTTAGAGGTAAATTTAAGCGCAACCTTTAAGCAAGGTGGCAACGTTGTAGAAGTAGCCGGTTTTTATGACGGCAACGGAAACTATCTGATTCGTTTTATGCCTAACACCGAAGGTGAATGGCACTATGAAACAGTCAGTAATGCAGCAGAGCTGAGTGGTCAAACAGGTAGCCTTGTGTGTACACCAGCCCAGGCCAGCAATCATGGCCCTGTCAAGATTAGTAACACCTTCCATTTTGCTCATGAAGATGGCAGTTCTTATTATCCTTTTGGTACCACTTGTTACGCTTGGACACATCAAGGTGATGCTTTAGAAGAAACCACGCTAGCCACTCTAAAAGAAGCATCCTTTAACAAAATACGCATGTGCGTCTTCCCGAAGCACTATCCGTTTAACCACAATGAACCCGTTTATTATCCTTTTGAACGAGATGCCGAGGGTAAGCATGACTTTACACGCTTTAACCCCGAGTTTTTTCATCACTTTGAACAACGCTTACAAGACCTACTCGAGCTAGGCATTGAGGCAGATATTATTATCTGGCATCCGTATGACCGTTGGGGTTACGCAGATATGGATGAAGAAACTGATTATCGCTACTTACGGTATTTAATGGCTCGTATTTCATCGTTTCGGCATGTCTGGTGGTCACTGGCAAACGAATATGACTTTATGCTTCAGTACAAACCCATGGAACGCTGGGATAATTTCTTTGACATTTTAGCAGCAGAAGACCCTTATCAACATTTACGCTCCATTCATAATGGCGCCAGAGACATGAACTACGACCACACCAAAGCCGTTGTGACACACGTTTGTATACAAAATGAGTCCATTCATGATGTCTTAGCATGGCGAACCCAATACCAAAAACCTATTGTGAATGACGAGCTCGAGTATGAAGGTAATGTGCCACATATGTGGGGTGCCATTAGTGCTGAGGAAGAGGTACATCGCTTCTGGGTTATGGTTGCTAATGGGGGTTATGCGGGGCATGGTGAAACCTATTTTGATGAGAATGACGAACTTTGGTGGGGTAAGGGTGGCGTGCTGCGCGGTGAAAGCTGGAAGCGCATTGCGTTTTTACGTCAGATTATTGAAGATGCACCTGCGGGTGGGCTAAGCCCTGAGTTGGGTTCAGAGCATAGTCTTTTTCCGGGTCGAAGTGGGCGTCACTTTCAAAAGAAATTTGCGGGTGGTTTTGTTGATGATTATCACTTGATTTATTTGGGTGTTTATCAGCCAAAAATTCTTATTGTTCCTTTAAAAAGCAATGATTACAAAATAGATGTGATTGATACTTGGAATATGACCATTACGCCTACTGAGGCTGTCGAAATTGATGGCTCAGAAACCTATATCTATGATGATCGTGGAGAGCAAGGCCAGTACGCTATTGAGTTAGCGGGTAAACCCCACTTGGCCCTGCGTTTTAGAAAATGATAGGAGGCTGTCATGACCGGTCAAATTAAAAAAATAACCTTAGGGCTAATCGTTGGTAACTGCAATTTTTCTGATTCGCTTATCTCTGAAAGGCGGGAGAGATGTTTCCCGACGCTTCTAGCAAAGGTAACTGTTAGGGAGCGTAATGTCAGCTTTGTCTAAAGATTCTGATAAAAAGGG
>CAYGTA010000065.1:0-1976 GCA_964352605.1 uncultured bacterium
TATAATTCAGCTTAGTATTATAGTTTGGAAAGCTCGAGTTTTTAGGGTTCTTTGGCTTGGTTTGGTTTTTTGATATACTTTGTCACCTTGAGGAGACAAGATTTATTCACTTATGTAATTGTTGGCTTTCTTGTAGTTTTTACAGGTTTTAGTGTACTGCCTCGTTTTTTGGTAAGTGACACCACCATAACGCAATCACAGCCAGATATTATTGTTTCGATTTCAGGTGAAGTTAAGCAACCTGGTACCTATGAATTAGCTTGGGGCGCTCGAGTTGAAGATTTGGTTGGGCTTTCGGGTGGTTTTAAACCCACGGCTGCGGTTGCGCTTATTAATTTGGCTTTGCCACTGGATGCTGGAGATAGTATTTTTGTGCCTGCGCATGTGTCTGAATTGGGTGATTTGCGTATTAGTATTAATATGGCGTCTGCGCGTGAGTTGGAGCGACTTCCTCGTATTGGCCCTAAGATGGCTGAGCGTATTATTGCTGAGCGGCCGTTTAATTCGGTGAATGATTTGCTGAAAGTTAAGGGTATTGGTGAGAAAACGCTTGAGCAGCTTTTGGCACTGGTGACGTTATGAGCCCTCATGGCTAGCGTTAAGAGAAATCCTTTTTATAAGTCGTCTGCGGTTTCTGCCAAGACACGTTTGATTGATGTGAACGCAATTTCTCAAGGTGATGAGCGTGCTTCTGGCTTTAATTTAGGACTTATTTCTTGGGTTTTGCCTGCTGTTCTTTTTGTTATTACGGGCATTCTTATGGCTTACACGTCTTTGCCTTGGTTTGCCATGCTGGTTGGTAGTTGTGTATTAGCTGTTTGTTTTTCACCTGAGAAGCTTCGCTGGATGATGCCACTTTTACTGCTTATTCCTGTTGCCTACAGTCGCTATAGTTTTTGGGATGCACAGGTTAATCCTATCTTGCCATATTTAGGGCAAGAGTTAGTAGTTACAGGCAAGACAGATGGGCGTTATTTAAGCTTAAATGAACCTGTAAAAACTCGAGTGGTTTTGTCTTCTAGGTTAGAGATTCCATCGGGAGTGGTCGTGCTGAAGGGTGATTTTGCTTTGGCTGCTAATAAGCGTAACCCGGGTGGGTTTGATTACGCGAGGTATTTGCGGCAGCGGGGTGTTTCGGGCTTGTTTTATGCAAATGAGCTTGTGAGTGTTCAAGAGCAAGTTAGCGTTAGAGACAGGTTAGCTCGGGGTGTAAGTGTTGGTTTGGGTGAAAAGCAAGCAGCTTTAATGCAGGCCATGACGCTTGGTATTCGAGATAATTTGGATGATTTAAGAGATATCTTTTCTGCATCTGGGTTAGCGCATATTTTGGCGCTGTCAGGACTTCATGTGGGTATTTTGGTTGTGGCTTTAGGCTTTGCACTGAGTCCTTTAGGCTTATGGCGCTATCCTGTTTTAATGCTTTTGGTGCTGGGGTTTGTTTTGATTGTAGGGGTAAGCCCAAGTATTTTTCGTGCAGCTACCATGACTATTGCTGCACTGTTTACCCTTTGGCTTGGCTCAGGGCGTATTGATGTTTGGTCTTCACTGGCGCTTTCAGCAGTTTTGGTGCTTTTATGGCAACCTTCTTGGCTTTTTGATATTTCATTTCAATTGTCTTATCTGGCACTTATAGGCATTTTGTTATTCACAGAGCCTATAAGTAAAGCCATTCTGAAAGATGCCTACCAGAATCTAGCTTGGTGGCACTGGAAAAAAGTTATCGTGCTAAGCATGATTGTGAGCATATCTGCCCAATTGACGACCCTACCTTTGGTTGCCAGTAGTTTTGGCACGCTGCCCATTTTAAGCCCACTGGTTAATGTAGTTGCCATTCCGCTAGCAACAGTACTGGTTCCTCTTGGCTTTCTTGCTGGAATTGTAGGCGTGTTTTTTCTACCATTGGCTGCGCTCCTTAATCAGCTAACAAACTTTTTTGCAGGCATGCTCATAAAAGCAGCAGAGCTCGGCTCGAGTTT
>CAYGTA010000065.1:2076-14656 GCA_964352605.1 uncultured bacterium
GATCATATTGAGGGGCTCATTTCGGTACTTGAAGAAATACCGGTTTTGCAGTTAGCTGTTGGTACTTGGGATGAGGAGAAACCCTTGTTTCAAAAGCTCATTGAGACAGCTCAAGCTAATAATGTAAGCATTATTCAAGTAGCAAAGGGGCAAATTTTGTATTTGGATGATGCGAGTTTAGAGATTCTGAACCCACCAAGAAAAGTTTTTGAAGATGCAAATGATAACTCTATTGCGTTTGTACTGAACTACAAACATGAAGCAAAAGCGGTGCTAATGGGAGATTTGCCTATTCATGTGGAACAGCAATTAGCTTTCCCTGATGTTGATATTGTGATGGCGGGTCATCATGGCTCTAAAACTTCAACCTCAGAAGGCTTGTTAAAGGCAACGACTCCTGAAACGCTGGTGTTTTCTTATGGTCGAAATAATTTTGGGCATCCGCATGGTGAAATTATAAAAACAGCTAACGCTTTAGGGATAGAGGTCCGCGAGACGTTTCATGAAGGCGCAATACGCATTCCCCTTGAATGAGGCTAAATTTTTGAACTAGTACCCAAAGCAGTTAGTATCGCTTTGCCAAATACCAAGACTATTTTCTCTGGCATAAATGGTGGCCTCTAACAACTGGCGTTCGTAAGGTGCATTTTCACTTAACTGGGGTTCAGTTAAGCCTTGCTTTAAGACTTGCTCATTAAGCTGCTCAAAAGCAAAATCATCATACATCCAAGAACCTGACTCACTAAGCACATAAGCAAACACTTGAGCATCTTCACCTTCAGAACTCATGGCATACTCGAGCCAGATTTCTTCAAAGCTAGTTAAGTAAGCTACAGATGCTTTTACTATGCTGCTACAGGCAGGGCTGTTAGACACAATGTCTGACAATCCTGAAAGCTCGAGTTCTTGAACGCCGTATTCGGTTTCTATGATTAAGTGATTGTTATTTTTGATTTCTGTTATTTGGTAGGGGCCAGCTAAAGCTGAGAAGTCTTCAGGTAGCATGGCTTTTATATTTACGGGGGGTTCAATTTGGGCACTGGCACAGGCTGAAAGTACAACGCTAAGAAGTAAGAGTAAGTAGAGGTGGGTGGTCTTCATAGTTTTCCTTTGTGCTGACGTTAGGTTTAAGAGTTTAACATGTCGTCTTCTGGTTCTTCCATTATAGGTAATCGTAATTGAAAAGAAGCCCCGTTCGTCACGTTTTTTTCTAAACTTAAGGTACCACTGTGCGCCTCAGCTATTTGTTTTGCTATGGCTAGACCTAGGCCTGCACCACCGCCGGGGCCTTTATAAAACTTATCAAAGATTTTTTCGTGTAAGTCTGGGGGTATGCCGGGACCGTAATCTCTTACTTGCAAAACGGCATTTTGGGGTTCTAAGAAGAAACTCAACTCAACTTTGCTGTGCTCTCCGGTTATGCGTACTGCGTTACTTACTAAGTTTCTAATAAGTTGCCTTAAGCGCTCTGGGTCACCCACTAGCGTTGCGCCTATTTCGCCTTTTAGAGAAACCCCTGTGAACTCTTCGGCCACAGGCATAAGAATGTCTTCCATAGGGTCAATAAGATGTGGCACCATTTCTTTTATAAGTTCGCCTCTTGAGAGTTGAAGTAAGTCAGCAACGAGTCTTGACATGGTTTGGGAGATGCGTTTGGCATCATCTAAGTCACGCTGAACTGAAGGGTTGGCTTTGCGTGAAGCTCTAAGCAAGAAACCTTGCAAGCTTGTTAAAGGCGTTCTTAACTCATGGCTTGACTCAGCTAAGAAGCTGCGTTGTGCATCCATCGAGTAGCTTAATCTACGTAGCAAGTCATTAAAGACATTAGTTAGTTGCCCTACTTCATCTTGAGGGCCAGTGTAAATAATAGGTTTGAGGTTGCTCGAGTCTATGGTTTCGGTTAATCGAGCAAGTTGTGTGATGGGCCGCATGGCCGTTCGAGCTACGATGTAGCCTGCGAGTGCGCTTATGGGGATGAGGGCTAGGGTTATGAGTGACAAGCGTTGGAAGAGTTGCGCTACGACGCTTTGAATATAGCTTGTTTCGCTCATAACAACGACAACACCTCGGTTGAAGAGGGTCATGGAGGCTTGGACCGGTTGACCATTTATGGTGCCTTGCCAGTCTCTGGGTCCTTCGAGGGTATCTAAAATAATCTCTTGAGGTAGGGTTGATTGGGCTTGTTCGTATTCAGAGGCTGAAGCTGCAAGCAAGTTGCCATCTAAAGAGTAAATTTGAATGATGACTCGGCCGGCAGGTGCAGAGCGTAAGTTTAGATCTTCACCTTGGGCACGACCATTGTGTACCTCTGCAACCCCTGCTGCGTCTCGCCTTAGAGCATTTTGCAGGTCGTTTTTTAGTCCTGTTCTAACACTGAAAAAGGTGCTTGCTGCTGCAAGGATAGCTAATAGAGTGATGCTAAAGGCGGTTAAGACTGCAACGCGCCAACGTAGCGGTAATCCGCCTCTTTTAATCATGACTGTGCTTTCTAGCAGTTAAGGGTTAGGGTTCTACAAGTGATTGTTAAAGCTGCTTTTAAAAACTAAGGTTGAGCCCTAGTGCTTTTGAGTAAATACGGTTAGTGTTTTTGTTGAGTACATTTATCAAATCAGATTTTTAGGATTGTTGTGGGTACAGGCTAGAATCTTTTGCTTGTACCCTAAGGGCTTAACTCTTTATAGCGTAGCCTATGCCTCTGACGGTGCGAATCATGCCGTATCCGCCAGCATCTCGTAATTTGCCCCTAATATTTGCAATATGGACATCTACAACATTGCTTGATGGTGGTAGCTCATCACCCCAAACATCACGTTCGATGTCTTCACGGCTGTAAACACGACCGGGTTGATTGCATAAGTAAATAAGGAGTTCAAATTCTCTTGGAGAGAGCTTAACTTCAGCTTCATCCCAAAAGACTTGTCTTCGGCTTGGGTCTAGTGTCATGGGGCCAATAGCTTGGGTTGAGCCAAAACTGCGGCGTCTTAACTGCACATTAATGCGTGCTAAGAGCTCATCAGAGTGAAAGGGTTTGGCTAAGTAATCATCTGCACCAGAATTTAACATGTCAACTTTGGTGTTTACATCATCCTTAGCTGTCAAAATAATGATGGGTGTTTCAGATGTTTTACGAATCCGTCTAGCAATTTCAGCGCCATCTAAATCAGGTAAACCTAAATCAAGTACGACCAAATCAGGATTTATTTCTCGCGCAGCACTCAAGCCTCTCATACCACTTTCAAAATTACTTACTTCAAAACCGGCATCTTCAAGCTCGAGTCTTAGTAAGCGGCTAATGTCAAAATCGTCTTCGATGATTAATATATGTTTGTTTTCCATGGTGTCACCTACCTTAATATGAATTTTGGAGTTCGAATTTTATGTTGCGTTCTTCTGAGAGCCATTTCTTAAAGGAAATGGGGCCGTCTAGTTCTTGAAATCTAAGGAGTAAGTCTGTGCCGTCTTCACTTACGGTTGCATGTAAAGCTTTGTTTCCTAAGGCTTCTACGGTTTCTTGCGCATTTGCATCGGGTTGTAAAATGAGTAATCTTATGTCTTGACCGGGTTCTAAGTCTCCTGTTAGCGTTAGGCTGTCATTTTCAACTTTAGCTTCTGCGTAGATGCTTATGAGGTCCATGGATACGAGGCGAACTTCTGTTCCTGAGTAAATATCTGGTAAACTACTTAGGGTTTGGCTTACCAAAAACCAGAAAAGTAGGTCAATCATGGGTAAGGAACCTCTGCTTGGTTCTTTGCTTGTTTGTTCATGAAATTAGTTTAGTCAATTACCCTCTGAGTTGATGCTAAAAAAATTAAAGAAATCTTCAGAATTGGCGATTTTTCTCATAATTCACTCAAAAAACCCTTGTTTTAGCCTAAATCTTAATGAAGATTGATGAGTTTTGCTTGTAATGCTCAATAGAAACGCCTCACTATTTCTGTTAAAAAGCGTGTTTTGTTGCATTTAAAAAGTGCAAAATGAGAAAGGAAATCCATCCTTGGCTGATACGATTCAAGCGTTTCTGATTATCTCGAACTTTGAACTAAGATAGATGGCAATGATACGCACGTAAATGCTAACCCACTATGTCGCTCTAGTCATTTTCCTTTAGGCAACGATTTTAACAAAAACTATAAAAATACACTCACTAAGCATTTTCATAACTTAATAACTGCACCTATACCTAGGTTGTTTGAAACCTTATTCAAGGGAATCTAAAAGAGCTTGCCCTTTTTCTAAATCCTTCTCCTGACCCCTATTTTCAGGTGTAAAGCTAAGTACCTGAACTAATAACGCTTTTGCATCTTCAGGCTCATTTAAACGAATAAGCGCAGCAGCATACTCAACATAATGGGTTGGTACATTGGGCTCAACCGCAATAGCTCTTTCAAAAAAAGTTTTCATATCAGATATACGCCCCCCAGCAATCCAAGGAACCTCAAGATGCCACATAGCCAAACCATGCAATGCACCCGCATGACTTGGGTCAAGCTCGAGTGTTTTCTCGAAACTATTTTTAATGTCACTTGATAGGTTTAGTGATTCAAGGACGCCTTTGAATTGGGCGAGGCGACCTGTAGCTCGGCCTAGTTCGAAGTGGGCTTCTGCTTCATTTGGGTCAAGGGTGATGGCTTCCTTGGCAAAGTTAACGGCCTGGTTATAAAGGGCTTCTGCTTCGCTGCGGTCATCTAGGGTGGCAGCTAGTTCGGTTGTGGCTTTGGCCAGCTTGTAAAGTGCTTCCACACTCGAGCTATCATTGTAGGCGGCTTGATAAAAGTTTATGGCACTTGCAAAATCATTTGCATCGTAGGCGTTGTCACCTTCACTTATACTTGCAAAGGCAAAACTGAACAACCCTAAAAAGAGGCAGATGGATAGGTGACTGATTTTCATGAGGTCTCCTTGAGTTCGGGAAATAGAATTGCTTGACCAAATTGCAAGCGAACTGTTGAGATTTGTAACAGTTCGCTTGGGTGGCTTTTTATGATTTCCAAACTTATGCCATCTTTACATAATTTTGTACCGAGTTCAAGATTCCTTAGCCGGTATTCCTCATGCCTGCAGCAATTCCGATCAAACTTATGAGTACGGCAGCATCAAGATTTTCTTTGTCGGGGCTTTTTGAAGGCAAATTCCGTAGGCGCTTGATTAGCTCCACTTGAATTAAGGAAATAGGGTCAACATAAGGGTTACGTAATTCAATACCACGCATTAAGGTAGGGTCGTTTTCTAATAGCGTTCCGCCTGTACAACGTTCGATTTGTTTTAGGCTTAATTCAAATTCGTTGTTAAGTAAAGGCCAAAAAGAATCCCTTAAATTAGGCTCAACCAAGTCAAAATAAGACTTGAAAATACGCATGTCAGCTTTAGCCAAGCTCATTTGGGCAAAGTCAATAATGGTTTTAAAGAAAGGCCAAGACGCATACATGGCTTGCAAGGTGCCGGTTTCAATAGATGCAAGTCCAGAGCCAAGACCAAACCAACCCGGTAAATTTGCTCTACACTGCGTCCAAGAAAAAACCCAAGGAATTGCTCTTAAATTACTAAGTGACTTCTCACCTTTGCGTCTAGCAGGGCGAGAACCTATTTGTAGGCGACTAAGCTCCTCAATAGGCGTAACTGTATGATAAAAGTCCAAAAAGCCATCGGCTTCTAAAAAAGACCTATATAAGTCTTTGGCAACTTGTGACGCGCCAGCAAGCGCATCACGATATTCGTCAGGTACTTGGGGTAAAGGCCCTTTATCTCTCGCGCTAGACAAAATAAAAGCATTGACCACCTGCTCTAAATGTCTATGCGCCAAGTCGGTATCTGAGTAGCGGTCACTCAGAGCCTCACCTTGTTCGGTGGTGCGCATACGACCATTAAGAGAACCTGCAGGTTGTGCCAAGATAGCCTGACCACTAGGCCCGCCACCCCGACCAATACTGGTTCCACGACCGTGAAACAGTCTTAGAGGAATGCCAGCATCTTTGCAGACTTTAGCAATACCTTCTTGAGCCTCATATAGAGCCCAGTTAGCAGCCAAAAAACCAACATCTTTGTTAGAGTCTGAGTAACCAATCATAATTTCCTGAATGCCCTGCTTATCAACATGTGTTTTATATTCAGGAATACTAAACAGTTTAGTCAAAATACTCGGCGCATTAATTAGATCTTGCTGAGTTTCAAAGAGAGGTGCAACATCAAGGTCATAAATACCTGCCTGTTTGGCCAAAATAAGCACTTCCAGAATATCTGAAACTGCCTCAGACATAGAAATAACATAACTACCCGTGGCATTATGACCAAATCTAGCTCTTGCTGCTTTAAATACCTTCAAGAAATTAAGGGCCCTCAATGTTTCACCGTGAAGTTCAGCACCTTCAGGTGTAAGCGGACGACGAGACGCAAGCTCAGTACTAAGCAAAGCAACTCGAGCGTCTTCATCTAAGCCTGCGTAATCATTATGCACACCAGCGTAGGCAAAAAGGTCAGCAACCGCAGCCTCATGCGCTCTCGAGTGCTCTCTAATGTCAAGAGCAGCAAGTTGAAAGCCAAAAGCAGCAGCACGGTAACGAATGGGTCTAACAAAAGCATTAGCGGCACGCTCCCCCTGACCTTGCTTCAACGTTGACTCAATAAGCTCGAGTCCTGACTGATAATCATTAGAAGGATCTGATTTGGAATGTGGGCTATTGGCAAAGCCAAAGGCTTGCTCTTTGGTGCTTTTTAGTGCACTATGCATCCTCACGATTTTTTGCCTAAAGGGTTCTTCAGGAAAGCGTTCTTGATCGCTTTTGTTCGCCTCGATGTCATCTTTAAAATCTTCTGATAAACTGATGCGCTCTTGCCACTGTGATAAACGCTGAACCAATAAATCCATATCGGCCATGTGTCGCTCTAAAGCAATATTTGACTGTAATTGATAGGTTTCAATACTAATTTCAGGTGTTACAAAAGGATTACCATCCCTATCGCCACCAATCCAAGACCTAAACTTAAGTACAGGCGGCAGGGGAGACTCATCCTCAGTACTTCCATAATAAAGATTAAGTGCCCCCTCCATATCAAGCATTAAGCGAGGAACCGCGTCAAGTAAAGACCTCTGGTAATAGTAAAGCGCACTCTTAACCTCATCAATAACCGTGGGTTTCTTAGGAAATAACTCCTTGGTTTGCCACAAGGTAGAAATTTCAGCAAAAACCTCTTCATATAACAGCTCTTTTGCCTGAGGAGATAAATCCCACTCACTCAAATGCCGCATGGCTGAAGAAATACGCTCGAGTTTTAATCTTATAGTGTAGCGTTTTACTTCGGTTGGGTGCGCTGTGATTGTGGGTTGAATGTCTAGTTCTGACATGAATTTACGTGCTTCTTCACGTGACCAACCTTGGTCTTTTAGCGATTTGACCGCAGCTGCAACCGATTCAGCACGAGGTTTGTCTTTGCTAGCTTGTCCTTCTCTTAAACGATTAACTCGAACTCGATGAATTTCCTCTGCAATATTTACCAGCTGAAAGTAGACCGTAAAAGCTCTAAGCAATTTTTCAGAGCTTGACAAGCTCAAATTGGTTATAAGCTCACTTAGCTCTGAAGCGATTTTCTCATCTGGGTCTTGTCTGAGTTGTTTGGTGAGGGAGCGAACTTGTTCGACAAGGCTAAAAAATTTCTCCCCCTCTAATTCTGTAATAACGGTTCCTAACGCCGATGCTAGAAAATCAACATCTCGTTTTAACTGCTCAAAGACCGCTTCAGGTTGCTTTGTACCTGTCATACTTACCTCCAAAAAACATAAACGAAACCAAAAATTAAACTAAGCTAACTAAATAATACGAACTTGCCTACCTAAGCGTAAATTAACCTACTAGTCACTCGAGTTTTATTACAACTCAACGCAAATCCAATAAAAATTATATCAGTCTTCGACTGTATAGGCGTCTTCACTTTGCCACTGAAACCGACTTACGGCTACCGTTTTACTAGCCTCGATATCAAGCTCTAAAGCACACAGTGTGCCAGCCTTATCAGCAGGCCTATATCTAGCAGGGACCTTCTTAACAAATCTTGTATGGACCTCTTCAAAACGCATACCAATTGAAGAATCTTGAACACCAGTCATACCAACATCCGTAATATAAGCTGTGCCTTTTTTAATCAACTCATCAGCCGTTTGCACATGTGTATGGGTACCAATAACTGCTGATACCCGACCTGCAAGATGATGCCCCATAACCTTCTTCTCACTGGTTGCCTCAGCATGAAAATCAACAATGCAAGCCTGACCCTCAGGCACAAACTCGAGCATATTGTCCATAGCTATAAACGGGCAGTCAAGCGGTTCCATAAAAATGCGCCCCATAACCTGAACTACTGTTATAGCCTCACCGGTTTTTGCTCTTACTTGAGTGTAGCCAGAACCAGGAGCAGTACTAGGATAGTTAAGAGGTCTTATTAATCTAGGGGTTTCTTCTAACAAGGTCATCACTTCGCGTTGATCCCAACTATGATTTCCAAGGGTCACAACATCAACACCCCAGTCAAGTAGTTGCTCGAAGTGCTTTCTTGTTAAGCCAAAACCACCCGCACTATTTTCACCATTAGCAATAATGAAGTCATAGTCATCTGCGTAATCTGCTAGAAAAGCTTGACAGACCTTCAGCCCGGGTTTAGCAAAAATATCGCCAATAAATAAAACCTTCACAAGTGAGCATAACAAGCTTGCCCAAAGAAGCAAATACAGTAACCGACATAAGCGTTAGGCTTTACTGCTGTTTGTACCACTCGCGCCACACAGTCTCATCCCACCCCACAGCAAAATTTTTCCCAGCACGAACTAAGGGCTGAACCATGAGTGAAGGCTCATCAATAAGCTTATCAAGCATTTGCTCATCAGACACCCTCATAAACTCGAGTCCTTGTTTCTTATAGGGTTTAGACGTCTTATCAACAAGGGCATCTAAGCTATATTTTTGAATAAACCGATTGAGTTCACCACTTGACATAATATGGTTTTTTAGATCAAAGAACTGAACTTGCACATTGCGCTCCTTAAAAAACCTAAGCGCCTTTTTGCAGTCTTGCGATTTATTCGTCCCATAGATAATCACGTTCATAACTAGGCTCGAGTATACCTTTTATGGTTTCTAAAGGTTGAATTAAATGTTATTTGTTAGTAAGTCGCTTCCTATAAGCTACCTAATCAAGCTAAACTCCGTGAGTGAATGTTTTGTGGCGTTTGGCCATTAAGAATTTGTTAAGACATAAGTGGCGTAGTTTAGCAACTGTTTTAGGTATTTCGTTAGGGATTGCCGCGGTGCTTGCTACCCTTTCAGTTGGTGATAATGTTCGGGCTAATATTTCAGAAGCGCTTGAGGCTGCTTCAGGTAAGGCAGACTTGCTGCTGACACCGGGCGCTCAAGGTCGTGCTGTTTTTGCTATTGATGATATTTATGATGTGGTTGCGGCAACCGCTGGGGTAGAAACGGTTAGACCTATTCTGAATTACCGGGCTGAACCGGTGAGGGATGTTCGGGCGGTTCAAGACTCAGTTGTTCCGGGTGTTGATACCGGCTTTCAGCTATCTGGGCGACAAACAGAATTTCCTGATGATATCCCTGTTGAACTTTTGGTAGGTAGTTTACCTGAAGCTGGGTCTAATGGTCTTGCTCTAGCGAATGCTTTTGCAGAATTAAGAGAGTATGAGCTTGGTGATGAGATTGAATTTGCCTCGCAATTTGGCCCTATTCTATTTGAAGTTACCGGCTTATTAGATGACAGCATCGGCTACACTAGTACTAACGGTGGGCGCGTGGGCATTGCTAACTTAAGTGACTTGCAAGCGTTAATAAAACTTTCAGGACGCGCTTCTATTTTTGAACTTATGCTGAGTCCAAACGCCAACCTTGAGCAAGTACAAGAACAACTCTCAGAAACCGTAGGAGAGGCCTACGCAGTAACCTTACCTGCGGGTAGTGGTGATATTGCCTTTGGCATAGTTGACACCCTCGAGGCTGGTCTGAGAATTTTGGCAGCAACCCTTCTTGCTTTAGGTGGCTTTATGGCTTACAACACCTTTGCTGCTGCTATTGTCGAAAGAACACGTGAATACGCCCTATTAAGAACTATTTGCTTAACCCGAGGTCAAGTCAAAAACTTAGCGCTAATAGAAGCTTTTTTACTGAGCCTAGCGGGTGTTATCGCGGGCTTAGTTCTCGGCATAGTGCTGGCTTACGCCATTGTGCGACTCAATGCCATTGTCATTGGCTTTGAATTTCGTAGGCTCGTCATACCTACTTACTCTGTGCTGTTAGCGAGTGCTATTGGCGTTTTGGTTGCCTTATTGGCAGGTTTTTTGCCGGCAACTACAGCCTCAAAAACAGCGCCCATTGTGGCTTCAAGGCTTTCTGAAGATGCCGGTAAAGTACGGCAACCCCATTGGGGCTGGCTAGCACTTATGCTAGGTATTTTAGCTGCAGTTGTGAGCTGGCCGGGCTACTGGTCACTGGTAGGCGCATTTTTAAGTATGGTCGGTCTTTTCTTAGGCATCATGCTCTTAACACCCCTCTTCTTAAAACCCTTAACGAAGTTTTTTAGTCCTATCTTGCGTTCCTTCTTTGGTGTAGCAGGGAGTTTGGGTGCAGACTTTGCGCTAAGAAACGGCGTGAGAAATGGCGTTGCCATAGGCACCGTCGTTATAGGCGTAGCTCTCACCATTGGTGTGGGTTCAATGGTCTCAGGTATCAACAAATCAATTGCAGACTGGGTAGATACAACCATTGTCGGTGACATGTTTGTAACCTCCCCTATAAGCTTTCCAGATGACTTTGAAGCAGAAGCTCGAGCTGCCATTCCTGAACTGGATGCAATTAGTGGTGTGGGTTTACGTATTGTGCGCTTTGAGCCCGAAGGTCAAAGTCGTGGGCGCAGCGTAGTCATCATTTTGGTAGACCCTGCAAGATTTAGCCCTGATGACGGCTTTGGTCGCTTTCAGTACATTGAAGGACAAGGAAACAATCAGTTGGGATATGAAGCGTTACTAGAAGGCGGTAAAGTTTTAGCCGCAAACACTATTAAAGACCGCTTTAATGTTGAAGTGGGTGACAGCGTTAGTTTGAGAACCAGTGAAGGCTTTCAAGACTTTGAAGTGGCGGGCGTCGTTGTTGACTTTACAGGTGGTGGTGAAACCTTTGTGGCTAGCCTAGAAGATGCTGAAATGTTTGGCGGGGGCACACCAGATTTATTTGTTATGACGGTAACAGAAGGTACAGATTCAGCCCGTGTTAAGGAACAGCTTCAAACTGAATTCCCTGATTTATTTTTAGATATAACCCTAAATGCTAGCTACCGAGAACGCATTTTAAGCCTAACCCAACGCACCTTTGTAACGACCAATGGTTTACTTGGTCTTGCGATCTTTATTGCTGCGCTAGGCGTTGCGAACACACTAGGAATGAACTTAGTTAATCGAAAGCACGATATAGCGGTACTTAGAGCTTTAGGACTTACAAGAGCTAAGGTCAGACAAATCGTTTTGGCTGAAGGTATCATTGTGGCTTTTTTAGGAACAATTATTGGCTTAGCTTGCGGTTTGCTGCTCTCTCAAGTGATTGTTTCAGGAGCAAATGCTTTAACAGGTTTTGTTATTGAACCCTACACGCCTATTCGCTTGGTGCTCACAGCTATTTTAGTGTCACCTGTTTTAGGTCTTGTCGCATCGGTTTTTCCTGCTAACCGAGCTGCTAAATTATCCCCTGTTACCGCCTTAGGAAGTGCAACATGAGTAAAGAAGTCATTATTGAAGCAAAAAATATAAGCAAACGCTACCAACTTGGTGAAGAAGTCATATATGCCCTAAAAGACTTAAGTCTAAAGGTTCGAAAGGGTGAATTTGTTGCTGTAATGGGACCAAGCGGTAGTGGTAAATCAACCTTAATGCATTTGCTAGGTTTGCTTGATAACCCTGATGAAGGTAATGTCATTCTGAAAGGTCAATCAACAGCTAGTCTAAATGATGATGCGCTAACACTTCTTCGTCGAGACGAATTAGGGTTTATTTTTCAAACCTTCGAACTTATACCTACTTTGAGTGCTAAAGAAAACATTATGCTCCCTGCTGAAGTGGCAGGGCAGAAAGAAGCTGCAGAAGTACGTTGTAAAGAAATTGCGGAGCTATTGGGTATTGAATCAAGACTAAACCATAAGCCAAGTGAACTTTCAGGCGGGCAACGCCAAAGAGTGGCTATAGCCAGAGCGCTCATAAACAACCCAGCAGTTATTCTTGCTGATGAACCAACAGGTAATTTAGATAGTAAAACAGGAGAAGAGGTACTAGAACTGCTACAAAGTGGAGTAGCAGAGCGTGACTGGACGGTCATCATGGTGACGCACGACCAAAAAGCTGCTAGTTACGCTGACCGAGTTATCTACTTAAAAGATGGACAAATTGAACGTGAATTAAACGCAAAAGAGCTCAAAGCGTCAGTAGCTAGCTAGGCAAAATTGAGGGTCTGGCTTGAGTGTAATTGTAGCGATGTAATACTAAACTAATTTAATCGTGTCATAAGACTGAGTGAGTCAGAGCTTACTCCCCAAAGCTGTCTC
>CAYGTA010000066.1:0-4307 GCA_964352605.1 uncultured bacterium
GACACTTGCAGTGTCTTATCATTCCACCTGCTGAAGCTGGTGGTTTGTTGAATTTTCTAATCTTCCTTTTTCCATCTTCTTACTTAATTCTTTTTTAACTCAACTTAGCAACTTTGTCGTGATCGACAAAGCCAACTAGTTTTTGGGCTAACATCATGTCGCCTTTGAGTTTTATTTTGCCTTGCATAAAGGCCATCATGGGGTTGAGTTCACCTTTGAAAAGACTAACAAGATCATCATCCGCCATAGTAATTGTAAGGCTAGGTTCGGGCGCTTCACCTTCATGAATGCTCATTTCACCGTCTTCAACCACTTGGTACATGGGTTCAGAAATATCGTACTGAATAATGGCATTTACATTTTGAGTACCCTCAGTATTAACAACCTCAGGTAAACGCTTTATAAGATCAGAAGCTTTCATGAGTATCCCTTCAAAAAGCAGCGATTAAAGTATCGCAAACATAAAAAACACAACTAAGCTGCGAAAAAGCAAACCGCTATACTCGAGTATAACGTTCTTGTGGTGCAACACCGTCAAAAACTCTCTTTGTTTGTTTTTAGATTTTGGCTTGGTTGCTTCTGAGCTTTGATTGGAGTAACGTGAATTTTGAGTTACCTGAAGACTTAAAGATGATGCAGCAGCATGTGCGTAGTTTTGCGCAGCAGGAGATTGCTGCGGTGGCGGTTGAGCTGGATAAACGCCCCGAGTTTCCTTGGAAGACCTTAAGGAAAATGGGGGAGATGGGTCTTTTGGGTATTTTAACGCCAGAGCTTTATGGAGGTTCGGGTTTAGATACGCTTTCGTTAGCAGTGCTTATAGAAGAGATTTCTGCTGCGGACGCGTCGCATGGCACCATTATGAGTGTAACGAATGGTTTACCGCAAAGCATGATTTTAACGTATGGCAGTGAGGCTCAAAAACAAGTGTATTTGGCTAACTTAGCTAAAGGAGAATGGATTGGTGCGTTTTGCTTGTCAGAGCCGCACTGTGGGTCTGACGCGGTTGCCATGAAAACAAGGGCAGAAAAAACCAAGGATGGCTATGTGCTTAACGGCACGAAAGCTTGGATTACGAGTGGTAGTGAAGCGCAGGTTTATTTGGTCATGGCTAAAACGGAACCTGCGGTGGGTGCGCGAGGCGTGAGTTGTTTTATTGTTGATAAAAATACTAAGGGTATGTTTTTTGGTAAACCTGAAGAAAAGTTAGGTCAGCATGCTGCTATAACAACAAGCGTTATGTTTGATGATTGCTTTATTCCTGAGACGCAGCTTTTAGGTAAAGAAGGCCAAGGCTTTGTTTACGCGCTTGCTTCGCTAGATTCAGGAAGAATTGGCATTGCCGCGCAGGCACTAGGCATAGCTCGAGCTGCCTATGAGGCTGCGCTTGATTATGCTGATGAGCGTATGGCGTTTGGTAAACCTATTAGAGATAATCAGGGTATTAGTTTTAAATTAGCAGATATGGTGACGCAGTTGGAGGCGGCTAGGTTATTAACTTATAAGGCGGCTTGGCTTAAAGATCGTGGTTATCGTGTTACGCAGGAGGCGAGCATGGCTAAGCTTTTTGCTTCTGAGGCAAGTGCTAAGATTACGCATGCAGCGATACAGATTTTTGGGGGCTATGGTTACTCTAAAGCGTATCCGGTGGAGCGTTACTTTAGAGATGCTAGGGTGACTGAGATTTATGAAGGAAGTAGTGAGATTCAGCGTATGGTGATTGCTAGACAGATTTATAGGGACAGATGAGGCGTTTTCTTTTTAATAAACAGGGCGATGCTTGTTATTACCTAACGGGTGCAGGTGTGCTCTTTGATGTTATGAATCAAGCTGTTGGCAGGGTTCAGCCAGAAGTGGGCATGGTTCAAGCTGATGCGCCTGCGCCGGTTGTGGGTTCTCAGGGTGAGCTTGTTGCTTGGTTTGATGATGCTTTTTTGTGGAGTCTTGAGGGGGACTTGCTTGCGTTCGTGAAGGGTGCTAAAGCGCAAGAGGGCTTGCTTTTACCTAAGACGCGTAAGCTTGCGTTTGTGCCTGAGCCGCAGGCGGTACCTTTTAGACCGTTGTTGTCTAGATGGAGCGCGCCTGAGCGTAAATGGAAGTGGGCGTCACAGGCACTTGTGCTTAACAATCAAGAATTTTATACTTAGTACAAAATTATTTGCTTAAGATAATTTTAGCAACTCAGCTTTTTTGAAAAATACCCCAAAAGCATTAGCTGAGTTTTGCCCTAAGCACAGCAGCAAGGAGTAAGCCCACCTATGATTGACTTTTCCCTCAGCGATGAGCAAAAACAAATCCAAGACCTAACACGCCAATTCACGCGAGATATTATTATTCCGCAAGCAGCTCATTTTGACAAAACAGAAAGCTACCCTGAAGAGATCATTAAACAAGTCTATGAACTAGGCTTACTCAACACCATCATCCCTGAAAATGCAGGTGGTTTAGGGCTAGGCATGCTCGAAGAAGTCATTATGGGTGAAGAATTTGGTTACGGTTGCATGGGCATATACACCAACATTATGGCCAGTGACTTAGGCACAACCCCTATTATTCTTGCTGGCACACAAGAGCAACAAACACGCCTTCTAAGCCCCCTTTTAGAAGGCCCTAACTTAGCAGCTTTTGCCTTATCAGAACCAGACAACGGCTCAGACGCTGCAGCTATGAAAACTCGAGCTAGCTTTGAAGGGGATGATGTCATTTTAAATGGCACAAAAATGTGGATATCAAATGGAGGCATTGCAGATATAACCGTGGTTTTTGCAACTTTTGACCCAAGCTTAAAACATAAAGGTGTGCTCGCCGTAGTGGTCGAAAAAGACCGTGAAGGCTTTAGCCACCAGCAGATACACGGCAAACTTGGGCAAAGAGGCAGCTGGACTGCTGAACTTATATTAGATAACGTTCGCGTACCCAAAGAAAATATTTTAGGCGAAGCAGGCGACGGCTTTAAAATAGCCATGAAAACCCTAGATAAAACAAGAGTTCCGGTAGCTGCAGGTAGTGTGGGTGTGGCAAGGCGAGCTTTAGATGAGAGCAACCGCTACGCTTCAGAAAGAATGAGTTTTAATAAACCCATTAATAACCATCAGACTATTCAAATTAAACTGGCAGAAATGAAAATGGGTATAGAAACTGCACGTTGGCAAAGTTACTACGCTGCGTGGCTCATAGACTCAGGGCAAGCCCATACCGAAGCCAGTGCCATAGCGAAGTGCTACGCAAGCGACATGGCCTTTAAAGCAGCCACCGAAGCGATTCATGTCTTTGGAGGCTACGGTTACGTAAACGAGTACCCAGTAGAAAAACTCATGCGAGACGTAAAACTAAACCAGATTTACGAAGGTACCAACGAAATACAAAGACTTGTTATAGCACGCAGCGTTATTAATAGCCTCTAAAACAGAAAGGATAAAAGATGCGTTATGTACTAGCTTTAAGCCTATTTTTTGCTTTACTTTGGGGGCTTGCTCAAGAAGACTTCGATGAATCAGCCCAAGATGCCCTCATTATTTACGAAGTTCAAGGTGACAGCCTCTTAAACCCAAAAGAAAACCCTGACGCTGCTACCGATGAAGAGCTAGAAGACATCATGCTGGACAGAGCCTATCATCAAGTTTTATGGGAAGATTTTACCAGCCTTTTTCCAATAGAGTACCGAACAAGCATCACCAGACTATCCATATTTACAGATGGCGAAGACGAAACCCTAGCCTCTGTTACGCCAAACCCAGATGACTACAATACTTGGACACTTGCCCTAGACGCCCTAGACGGTACCTTTTTTAGTGATGAACTTGTCCTTACACTCGTACATGAATTTGGACACATCATTACCTTATCTCCCCAAGAAGTACCCCGTAACGAAGAAGTACTAAGCAGTGAAGAAGATGAACCCTACGAAGAAGCCCAAGCAGCCTGCCCCACCTACTTCACAGGCGAAGGTTGCAGCGTAAACAGCTCTTATATAAACAGCTTCTTCCAAACCTTCTGGGCAGACATTTACGAAGAAAGCCTAGAACTAGAAGAAGCTGAACTCTATGAGCTCTACCCAGACGACTTTGTTTCAGACTACGCAGCCACAAACCCAGGCGAAGACATAGCCGAAAGTTGGGCACTCTTTGTACTAGAAGACCCCGCTACAGGCAACAGCATTGCAGAACAAAAAATAAACTTCTTCTACGCCTACCCAGAACTCGTCAAGCTCAGAGAACAAATACTAGACAACCTATACGAAGAATGAACCTAAACAAACTCAACGAAAAAGCTCGAGCTTATGACAAGGTGCAGCAGCAACCTTGGAATGT
>CAYGTA010000066.1:4407-14644 GCA_964352605.1 uncultured bacterium
GACAACGCTACAAAAACCCCAAAAAATATTTTAGACTTGGAACTCGAGCTTTGTGACCGTTATCCGTATTATCTTTTAGCAAGATTCTTTCACTTGATATTACGTAAAGAAAGTTAGGAGTAGAAATGAAAATCATTTCAATCATTAAGCAAGTACCTGACGCAGAAGCGCGCATTCGCGCCACGCCAGACGGTATTGACCTTGAAGGCGCAACCTTCGTTATTGACGGCATGGACGAATACGGCGTTGAGCAAGCCCTACGCATTCGTGAAAGCGGCACAGATGCCGAAGTCATAGCACTAGCACTTGGCCCCAAACGCTTCGAAGAAGCCATACGCACCTCACTCGCCATGGGTGCAGATCGCGCCATTCACATAGAAACTGAAGCCGCTCTAGACCCCATAAGCCAAGCCAAACTACTAGCAGGCATCATTAAAGACGAAGGCGCAGAACTCGTTTTTGTTGGCGGAAAAGAAGCTGACTGGGATAGTGCGGCCTTAGGCCCAGCCGTAGCTGAAGCGCTAAACTGGCCGCATAGCGACTGGACCACCAAACTCGAGCTCAACGGCTCAAGCTTAAACGTCATTCATGATGCTGATGATGGCTCTGAAACCCTCACCTTGCCCATGCCAGCGGTTATAACCACTCAACAAGGACTCAATGAACCACGCTACCCAACGTTGCCAAACATCATGAAAGCCAAACGCAAAGAACTCAAAAAACTTTCCTTAGAAGATGTCGGTGGCGCAAGCGCAAAAACCCAAGTTATCAAGCAAGAAATACAAAGCAAATCACGCCTAAACAAAGTCATTACTGGCGATGCCACAGACGCAGCCAAAGAGCTTGCTAAACTTTTACATGAAGAAGCAAAGGTAATATAATCATGATTCTTTTTATCGCAGAACACACAAATGGAAAGCTCAAAAAAAGTGCCTTAGAACTCGCTAATGCCGCCTCAACGCTAGCTGAAAAACTAACTACAGAGGTTGTTGCAGCCGTCATAGGTAGTGACGTAAGCAGCGCAGCAAGTGAACTAGCCACCTACACAAACAAAGTCATAGCCGTAGAAGACGCAGCCCTAAACGACGTACGCGCAGAACCCTACACCAGCGTTGTAAGCTCACTCGCCCAAGAACTAAACGCAACCGTCATTATGGTAAGCGCATCAAAATCAGGTCTCTCATACAGCGCTCGAGTTGCCATGAGACTAGATGCCGCCTTACTAGAAGACGTAACGACTTTAGATGTTGATGCTGGCAGCATAACAGCAACACGCTTTAGCTACCTAGCAAGAGTAACCGAAACAGTAAAAGCCACCGCAGATACCGTAGTTATAAGCATAAAACCAAACATCTTCCCAGTCGCTGAAACAGGCGCTGCAGGCGCAGTTGAAAACAAAGCAGCAAACCTTGCTGAAACAGATAAGCGCGTAAGCGTAGGCGAAAAAGCAGCCGCAAAAACAGGCCGCGTTGCCCTAGACGAAGCAGACATAATAGTCACAGGTGGACGTGGTGTAGGCAGCCCAGAAGGCTTCGCAGCCCTAGTAGAACCCCTAGCTGACACGCTAAACGCAGGCGTAGGCGCAACCAGAGCCGTGGTAGATGCAGGCTGGCGACCCTACAGCGAACAAGTAGGTCAAACAGGCAAAACCGTAGCACCAAACATGTACCTAGCCTTAGGTGTTTCAGGTGCAGTTCAGCACCTATCAGGTATGAACCGCTCAAAACTCATTGTCGCCATAAACAAAGACCCAGACGCCCCCATTTTTAAAGTAGCAGACTACGGCATTGTTGGCGATGTAAACGATGTTGTACCAGCCTTAAAAGAGGCAGTCGCTAATTTGTAAAATTAAAAAATTCAATATGCAAAGTAAGGTCTCAATTTACTATTCAGACCTTACTTTTAATTTCTCAGTTCGAATGTAAACTAAAACTATGGTTTTTTGCCTGTTATTAATCAAAAAGGAAATAGTTTGGTTTCTATTACGAAAGCTAAAAAAGAATCATTACAAGATATATTTTTTAGTACGCTGATTGCTTCTTATAACAAGCAGTACCTTATGGTCTATAACAATTGGCGGAAGGTTTGGGAATGACCGGGTGGAAGGTTAGAGGATGGAGAAACGGCTAGACAAGCTGCCATACGAGAACTTTTTGAAGAGTCAGGGCAAAGGGCACAAGAGTTAGCTTTTGTGGCCGAGATTGGCATTTTCGAATTATCAAAAAAACAAGTGCTTAAAGGTGCAGTATTTTGCTGTGAGCTAGCGTCACTTTTGCCTTTTGAAGCAACTGATGAAATTAAAGCAATTAAGCTTTGGGACATTCATATGGGTGAGCCTATTGACATTATTGATGATACCTTGATAAGCCTAGTAATTTAAGCTAAGCTCTTTGCTTTAGATTTATAGGTTTGACAGTTTAATGTATTTCAGGTAGTCTTACAATTACGTAAATAACTTGCAGGAAAAAGTAGATTTTAGAGTCTATTTAGTTTGCTTTTAAAGTTTGGTTAAACGCTTAACCAAATTAGATTTGGGATTTTTTTCATTAGCCATAACGCTCGCTTTAGGCCCTGCCAAACTAATAAAGTGACGTTTAAAGGAGAATTATATGAAGCTCATTGGTCAATCACTATTGCTGTTTATAGCTTTACTGTGCTTTACGACTTATGCACAAGAGCAGACAACTATTTACTACGCACCTGACGGTTATTTTCCGCAATCACCTACAGAAACAAATCCTTATCCTCCAACCATGCTTACAACCTTAATTGCTGAGTACGAGGCAATGCATCCAGATATAAAAATCGAGTTAATTGAAATACCAAGTAATGTTTCAAGTGATACGTGGCGAGTAACAGTATTTCAAGGTGGTAACCAACCCCATATTTTGCCCCTAAACTACATTCGTGTTTGGCAAGAAGAATCAAACGACTGGTATGTGCCTCTTAATGATTACATAAGCCAACCTAACCCATACACGCCAGAAGGCACAGCAGGACATGAGAAATGGCAAGACTCCATTCCTGAAGTCGTGTGGGACACCACCTTGCACTCGAGCGGCAATCAGTACGTTGTAACTGTAGACGCAGTTGCTGTTGGTTTTTTCTACAACAAAGATTTATTGACAGAAAAAGGTATTTCTACTGACTTTGCTATAGATACGTCTCTTTGGGCTGACTGGGCAAGCATGCTTACTGATATGGAAACACTGAAAAGCTCAGGACTCGAGCCGGTTGCACTTAGCATGAGTACAGCGACACCTTTTAACTATAACTGGCTTGATGGTGTCATCTTAACCAGTGTTTACCGTGACACGGTTGAGAGTATGTTTAAACCTGGTACGCCTTGGCATGCTATGGATCAAGAAGAGGGTGCTTGCGCCATTCAAAATGGACTTATGTCAGCTCAGGATCCACAATTTTCTGACTTTATTGACATTTTGAGTGGCTTTGAACCTTACTGGATTGAGGGTTACACAACTGCCACACCAGATGAAGCTTACCGTTTGTTTATTAATGGCGAAGTGCCCTTTTTGCTAGCTAACGCCGCTTCAGATATGGCTAAGGTTTTGCGTGATGCAGATTTTGAGTTCGGCGTGAGTTATATGCCACCCATTACAGAGACAACTTCAGAGTATGCGGCAAATGTAGAGAGTTCTTTTCTTGTAGGTGGCTTTACCTCTGGTTTTACAGTTACAGAAAGAGCGGAGCGTGAAGGCATAACCGATGAAGTTGTTGATTTTCTTATGTTCCTAACCTCTCAACCCCAGTGGTCAAGAGTGGTTAATGATGCACCTAGAGCTGTTCCAACCCTTTATGGTTTAGATGTTCCTGATGCCCTTGTACCTTTAACTGCGTTTCTTGACCTTCCTATTCGGGCTTTTAAAGACCCTGACCCTCGCTTAACTAAGCGTTATGGTGAAGAGCACCGCCGTTTAATGCAAGAGTATTTTTCAGGTCAGATTGATAAAGATAGGCTCTTAAGTGAACAAGATCGCTTAATGCAACGAGAAGCATCCAAAACAATTGCAGAAAATGACTGGAGTTGCGACTTCTAAGTAACCAAAACATGAGCCTGACTCTAGGCAAGTCAGGCTCATTAACAAAGCATCTAAGTTCAAAAATAAGCAAAACCTCAGAAGCAGTAAATCCAAACCCTTTAATCTTTACCTATTTTTACGCTCTACAGGACCAAACAATGCTCAAACAACATAGCCAAACTAACGCTAAAACGCATCAACAGCAAAAGCAAACCCTATGGGCTCGAGTGTTGCGTAGTCGTTATTTTTATCTTGCGCTTGCGCCTAGTTTGGCATTGTTATTGCTTTTTGAATGGTATCCGGCAGTGTCAGCTTTTTATAATTCCTTTTTTCTTTGGAATGGCGGTAAGTTACATAAGTTTGTGGGTTGGGAGAACTATGCCTATTTGCTTCAAGATAGGGCTTTTTTAGCTTCCTTGCGTAACCTTGTTTTATTTGTTTTGTTTCGTGTTATTTTTCAAGCTGTATTTCCTTTTATTGCAGCTGAGTTAATTGTTAGTTTAAAAAGTGAGCGTTGGTCAAACTGGTGGAAAGTCATTTTTGTTTTTCCTATGGTTGTACCGAATGTTCTTATGTATTTAATTTGGCGTTTTATTTATAATCCTCAAGTTGGTGTGCTTAACAAAACCCTCGAGTTGTTTGGCTTAGGTGATTTAGGTAGGGCTTGGCTGGCTGATCCTATGACATCCTTATGGGCGTTGTCTTTTGTACGCTTTCCGTGGCTACCTACCTTACAGTTTTTAATTATTTTAGGTGGTTTGCAGGCTATTTCTAAAGAAGTTACTGAGAGTGCTAAGCTCGACGGTGCAAATTGGTTTGCTCGTATACTTTATATTGACTTGCCCATGGCAAGGGGTCAAATTGTTTTGGCTATGCTTTTGACCGCTATTTTTATGACGCAGCGTTTTGATTTATTTCTTATCCTGACAGATGGTGGACCTGGCTATTCAACCATGGTGCCAGCTTTGCATCTTTATCAGTCAGCTTTTAACTTTTTAGAATTTGGTTATGCATCAGCGATTGGTGTTGTTATGTTTGTGATTATGTTAGCCCTCACCGTTCTTAACCTTCGCCTAAGGCGTATGGACCCTTAAGTGAAGCGCTTTAAGAATCTTAAACACGATTGGCCTTTTCAGTTAGGCCTAGCGTTCTTTGGCATCATCACTTTTTACCCGCTTGTTTTGGTGCTAATTACCTCAGTTAAGAATAATACTCAGTTCTACCAGCAGTTTTGGTTACCAACCTTTCCTTTTTATTTTAGTAATTATGTATTTGCATTTGAAAAGGTTGCCCGCTTTATTTTAAATAGTATGATTTATTCCTCTGTGGTCATTGCGGGTATCATTGTTTTATCTAGTATTTCTGGCTTTGTATTTGCTCGCTATAAATTTCCTGGCAAACAATTCTTGTTTATTTTATTTATTAGCTTAATTATGGTGCCTGGTGTTTTAACACTGGCACCGAAATTTATCTTGGTACGTGATTTAAACTTACTTAATCAACCTTTAGGCTTAATTTTGCCGTGGCTATCAGCGGGTCTTGTAATTTCGACTTGGCTTATGCGCTCGCATTTTGAGTCACTATCACAAGAGCTTTTTGACGCTGCTTATATGGATGGGGCTTCTGACTATCAGGTTTTTATATGGCTAGCTGTACCGTTAGCTAGGCCCATGTTAGCAACGGTTACCATTACTTCTTTAATTAGTACTTGGAATGATCTTATTTGGCCACTTGTTACTATTACGGACAGAAAATGGATGCCTTTAGCGCAAGGCCTTGTTCAATTTTCATCTAGCTTTGAGACTGATTGGGGCCCTTTATTTGCAGGCTATGTTATTTCTTCAGTGCCTTTACTCATTATCTTCTTTTTAGCCATGAAACAGTTTATTTCAGGTTTAACTTCAGGTGCAATTAAAGGTTAGAAAGGAATAGATGCCAAGGCTTTTGACATTAAACATCACGCTATCTATTAAGATGGGTACTAATCACTATGACAACTAATTCAACACCCAATATCCTTTTAATCACAACAGATCAGCAGCGGGCAGATACCATTGCTGCGCTTGGAAACCCCATCATAAAAACCCCTAACTTAGATCGCTTAGTGCATGAAGGTACATCCTTTACGAAGTGCTACACACCCTCACCGGTTTGCGTACCTGCTCGACATGCACTCGCAACTGGCTTAGCTCCCCATAAAATTAATTGTTTTGACAATAACGTTCAAACCATGCCGTTTCCTAGTCTAATGGAGCGTTTACAAGAACAAAACTATCAAACACATGGGGTTGGAAAAATGCATTTTAGCCCAGATCCATGGGCTAACTGGGGCTTTGAAACACGGGCAACCTCAGAAGAAATTCAACCCATTAGTAGTCAAGAAGATGACTTTTGCTGCTTCCTGCGAGAAAATGGTTTTGAACATGTGCAAGAGCCTCACGGAGTACGAAGCGAAATGTACTATATTCCCCAGCCCTCACAACTACCTGAAAAACTACACAATACAAACTGGGTCGCAGATAGATCACTCGAGTTTTTAGAGAATCGTGATCAAGATCGACCCTTTTTCTTATGGACAAGTTTTATTAAACCTCATCCTCCTTTTGAAACACCGACACCTTGGGATAAACTTTACCGCGCTTCAGCGATGCTGCCCCCTTTTAGACCTGAAGGATTTGAAGAGTTATTAAGTTACTGGAATCATTTTCAGAATCGCTATAAGTACCGTGATAAAGGCTATGACGAAATGCTAATTCGAACCATGATTGCCAATTACTATGCTTGCATTAGCTTTGTAGATCATCAGCTAGGTCGCCTCTTAGAAGGCTTAGGAGATCAGCTAGACAACACAATTATTATTTTCACCTCAGATCATGGTGAACTTTTAGGTGACTACGGTAGCTTTGGTAAACGCTGTATGTTAGATGCCGCAGCTCGAGTACCCATGATTGTCAGGCAGACTGAACGTTTTGCTGCAAATGTGCGTTGTGATGAGCCAACTACACTACTAGATATTTGGCCAACTTGTTTGTCTGCTGCGGGTGTTGCTGAGTCTAGTGTTAGTTCTGAAGGACAAAATTTACTTGAGGTTGCAACTGGCAACTCAGAGCGTGATTGTGTTTACAGTCAATTTAGCTCAGCTGAAAAGGGTCTTTATTCTGTTATTAGTAAAGACCTAAAGTACATTTATTCAGCAGCAGATAATAAAGAATGGCTTTTTGATTTAAAGCTAAACCCTAGCGAGACGCATAATTTTGCAGCTAACCCGAGTTACCAAGAAAGGCAAGAAAAGCTTAAGCAGAAGCTTATTAAGCGTTTTCAAAAGGATGCTTACCTTGAGCCTTTAGAGAATGACGATTGGCGTGTTTACCCAACGAGTCAGATTCCTTATTCAGATGCTCATTTACTCTTTCAGGACCCAAAGTGACTGATTGACTAAGTTGAATCACGAATTTTTAGTGACCAAGGTGTTATGAGCTCTCGACCAGCTAAAGCTGTAGGACTATTAAGTCGAGTGATTAAAAAATTAAAAATACCACTATAATCATGCGTGTCAGGCCCAATTGAACTTAAGGAAGGTGTAGATAATTCTCCTTGAATAATATTACCTGCACCTAAAACTGCAACATCTTTTGGCACAGTTAAACCTGAGTCCTGAATAGCTCTAATTGCGGTAAGAGCAGCAATATCTGTACAGGCAAAAATAGCGTCAGGTGGCTTAGCTAAACTAAGCAACTTTTTTGTAGCTGCGTACGCAAGTTTTTGCGTTCCAGCGAAAGAAACAACTAAGTCAGGGTTTAAGCTTAGATTCGCATCTTTTAGAGCTTGGTAATAGCTATTTACACGAGCATGTAAATTTCCATTGTTATCCGTAAGAGCAAGACAAGCTATGCGACGTCGGCCTGTGGTAATAAGATGATTCACGCCAGCATAACAAGCATCTAGATCAGTATTACGAACCACATCAAAATTGATGGGTTCGAGTGAATTGTTAAAGACAGCTACGGCTATGCCTGATTGTGTGAGCATTTGGAGTAGTTCAGGTAGTGTATCGTGATAGCTGTTTTCAATAATAAGAATAAGCCCGTCAGCGAGACCACTTTGCACTTGCCGAATAATATTTTCCTCTTCACTGCTATTTCGACTCAAATTAACAATCATATGGTATCCCTGAGCTGTTGCTGCATCTTGAATTTGCTCAGCGATAGTATTATTGGTTGGTTGACCTAAACGTGGTATTGAAAAACAAATACGTTTTGTTATTTTTCGCTGTAAATTTCTTGCCACTTGATTTGGTACATAATTCAGTTTTTGGGCAGCATTTAAAACACGTTCCCGAGTATTTGGACTAATGCGGTCAGGCCCTGACTTTCTGCCATTAATCACATAAGAAACAGTTACCGTAGAAACCTCAGCAAGCTGAGCTACATCGCTTAAAGTAGGTTTGGTTTTGCGTATAGTCACATTGAAACTCTTGAATCAAGCTGTTGCAAAGATGCATGCAAAGCTATGAAGGTTTTCAGTACTATAACTAATTTAGTCTTGAGAAAACGTTAGCTTGAGTCAAAAATACTTTTACCATCTTTTTCAATAGGCTAGTTACTCGTCTACTTGTATTTCCAAGTTCTTAATCGAAAAGCCATTCCACGGGTAAAAACCACTACCCGTATTAATAGGGGTTGTCGGGTCCCAAGGGTAAAAGCGATTGTTAGCACAAGCAGGACGCTCACCAATAATCCAATTAAAAGTATTGCTACCCAGTTTAAGCTGAGAAGGGTCAAGCTCGAGTCTGAAGGATTGCCAGCCGTCGGTGTGGCAGTCTGGGTTATCTTCATAATCATAAGGTGATACTGCTTGCGGTGGTGCGCCATTTATGCTTAGTAACACTTGGCCTTTTTGAGGGCTGTTTACTTGACCAAATAAGACAGGATTGTTGCCTACTTCTGGCAGTTCAATGCTTATTTCTTGTGATTCGCCTATGTCGCGATCACCATTTTGCTGCAAGTAGACAATAGCCTCAGGGTCAGCTTCAAAGGTTTTGTATTTACCTGTTACGGGTCCAGAAAACCTTATGTTGTCCCAGTGAAACGTATAGGTGTTGGTGTTACCATCTTTGACAGGTGTGTAAGCATGTGTTTTGAAAACAACCAAGCCTTTGTCAAAAGGCAGGCCTTCAGGTACATCTACAATAAAGGGGTCAAAACTACCATCTTCTTTTTCGACTTCCCAAATAATCTGCTTGTTTTCTAAGCTTATGCGCATGGTTCGGCGTATGCGCCGGTCAGTCAAAGCAGGGTCATTGGGCGCTATGTCATTGCGCCAAGTTCGATAGTCTTTGGCTTCAACATAAAGACCTTCGGGGGCTAGTTGGTCTTTACCAACTTGAATAAAACGTGAAGAGTCAGCCTCTATAAACCCCCAAACCAGCACAATATGATCTTTGGGGTAGGTTTCATCTATAGGTAAATCAACTCGAGCAGCGCCTACTTTGAGTTCTTCACGTGGTGTGATCATTATT
Source organism: uncultured bacterium (assembly GCA_964352605.1). Classification (GTDB taxonomy): domain Bacteria; phylum Deinococcota; class Deinococci; order Deinococcales; family Trueperaceae; genus JAHEBB01. The sequence continues at coordinate 13,966 of CAYGTA010000066.1, forward strand.
TCAAACCAGCTGCGCCTGTGCCTGTCGTTTATGTTTACATCAAATTCCAAAACACCACCATTGCTAAAGTCGAAATCTTGTTTTGGCCAGAATGCACTTACGGAGTAACCTGACACGTCACCTAAAGATGACATCATATGGTTTTTGCAAATAAAGAAGCTGCTATCAGGATTATTACCATTGCTTAAGTGTGAAGATATGACTTCATGTTGAGGGGCTAGGCCTAAATCTGGATTAGGTCCAGCGCAGTCATCACCATGATCTGCTGGGTAAGGCCCAAAGGTTTTTGTAAAATGCTCACTAGGATGCGAACGGTGCGTAATAACATAATCAAAGGTTCTAGGTAAAAGAGCTTGAGAGGGGCTACTTGGGTCAAAATTGAAAGTCTCTTCAAATGCCCAGCAATTTTCAGCATTGCAGCTTGCAGGTTGCTGTTCCGTTGTTTTTGCTTCGTCTGCTTCATTATTGCTTGCTTGCCCGCAAGCTAATAGTGCCATCATAAGGATGAGGCATAAAAAGTTGAGTTTAATAATAAATTTGAGGTTTGGGGTTATTTGATTTAGCCACATAGTCATCCTTACCTTTTTAATGTTTTGACGCCCCGTTTAAGTCTGGCATAATCAACTATGAGTATCAGCTTTTTTAGGATGAGTGGCATGAGTCTTAGGATGAGTGGTTA
>CAYGTA010000067.1:0-11973 GCA_964352605.1 uncultured bacterium
TAACTTATCAACTACAAGGCTAAGTTCACCCAATCAAGCTCAATAATCTCATTGTTTAAAATAATGTCTTTAAATTCATTAAACGCTGCTTGTTCATCCTCATCAAGCTCAGTTGATTGCCTCAGTTGATTAATATACAAATACAAATCAATATAGCGCCACAATAAAAACACAGGTATGCACTCGAGCCATTCTTTACTTAAGCTGTTTTCTTTGAGGTAGGCTTTTATGAAGTGGTGGTAAAAGGAAGCTGCAAACTCTTTTTGTTGCGCTTCAGAAGCATTATCTGCACTTGCTAAGAAGCGTTTAAAGTAAAACATTGCGGTTGCTATATCCATGGCGAACCAGCCGTAAAGGCAGTCAGCGAAATCAATGACCGTTAGGGTTTCATTGCCTACTAAAAAGTTGTCACTATGAAAGTCTGCATGAATGAGCCCATAGGCATCTTTGTCGGTTTCAAAGGCTAGTAGGTCATGAATTTGTTTTTTTATTTTAGCTTTTACAGGATCATTATTGGCTAGGTTGCGTTCCCAGTTTTTTATGTGTTCATCTTCGAACCATTCGTTGCGTTTTTGGTTTTTTTGAGGTTTGTAGGTCTTGGTAGCTGCATGCATTTTGCCTAGGGTTTTGCCCATGAGGGCATATAACTCGGTGTTAGCTTCTGTTGCGCTGGGTGATGTGCCGTTAACCTTAACAAATTTAACAACAAAGTGGTCTGAAATGTCTTCAATGAGTGCGCCATTTAGCGAAGCTAAGGCATTGGCAACGTTAATCCCTTGAGTTGCGAGATGATTGATGAACGTGAGTTCGGCTAGCAGCTCATCTTTTGTTCGCAATGAATTGTCGTAAGCCTTAATTACGCTACTTCCAGCAGAGAAAACAATACTTTCATAACCCTCAAGCTCTACAAATGTTTGGGGGTCAAGCTGAAACTTTTGCGCTATTTCTTGCAGTGTAGCGTGACTCAGATGACTTAAAGATTTATCTGACATCAGTTTATGATAGCTTGGTGTTTAGTTTAAGTCAAAACTTATTATGTCTACATGTGCTTGCAAAAAATGAGGCTTCTTTTTAACGTAGCACTACTTCTTTTTCTTTATGTACTTCTATGTTGAGCATTTTGGCGTATAGGTTTTCGTGCATGTTGATTACGTTTTCTAGGCTGAAGGCTTGCATTTTTGTTTGCCCGCGTTTGCCCATGTTTTGTGCTGCTTCGGGGTTTTGGGCTATCCATGTCATGGCTTTGGCTAGGGCTTTGGTGTCGCCGACTTTGGTCATGAGTCCGTGATTGTTTTCTAGTAAGTCCTCGACGCCGCGTATTTTGGTGCCTATGACGGCTGTGGCTGCGCACATGGCTTCTAGTATGCTTCTGGGTAAGCCTTCACGTTCTGAAGGTAGTAGCAGTGCGTTTGAGCTTTTGAGTAAGGTGGGTATGTCTTTGCGGTAGCCGAGCATGCGTATTTGCTTTTCTAGCCCGAGGGTTTTGGCTTGCTCTTGTACCTCTTGTTCTAAGGGGCCTACGCCTGCGAAGGCGAGTATGATGTTTGTTTGTTTTGTTTTTTTCAGTGCGTTTAGGGCGTCTTTATGGCGTTTGCCAGGGTTGAATTCGGCAATCATGAGTATGAGGGTGTCGTCTTCTTTTAGGTTTAGGTCTTTGCGTATTTCTTGGGTTTGTTCTTTTGTTACCTGTTCAGCTTTGTATTTGTTTACGTCTAGGCCTATGCCGGGTGTGTAGAGTATTTTGTCTGCAGGCATTATCTTGTACTTTTTTGCAGCTTCTTCATCTTCTTTGTTTATGACGATGAGCTGGTCTGTCCAGGGGCCTGCGGTGCGCTCGAGTGTTTTAAAGATTTGATTTTTGAGGGGGTTGCCTTCTCGGTGAAAGTGGAAGCCGTGTGCGGTGTAGATGATTTTGGGTTTGGGTTGTTGTTTGCGTAGTGCTAGGCGGGTTACGAAGGCAGCGACGGGGCTGTGTACGTGTACTATGTCGTAGTTTTCTTTGCTTACGGCATCTTGTACGGTTTTGGGTGCTTGTAAGAAGTTGCTGGGAGATAGGGGACTGCGTGACCATGCTACGTGCCAGATGTTTGTGAAGACGTCTTGGCATTCATCGCAGGCGTCTGCTGCGGTGGTGGCTTCTTTCATCATGGCGTCTACTTGCCAGCCTAATTTTTTGAAGTGTTTGGCGTAGGGTAGTAAGAATTCGCGCATCATGGAGGGGACGTTGGTGACGATGAGGAGTTTGGGCATGGTGGTTTCCTAGCATGGTTATACGAAAGTTTGGCTTTCGTAAGTCTTAAGTTTAGTGTAGCGATTTAACTGTGTGAAGTCTGTATATTTTAGGCGTTTTGCAGTAGGCTTTTTTTATCTAGGTAGCTGTTGTAAATGTCTTCCCATTGGCTTACTATTTTTTCTAAATCATAGTTTTCTTGTACAAAGCTGCGCCCTGCAAGACCAAAAGACTGTCTTTGTTCTGGGCTTAGGTTTTCAAGCTCGAGCATGGCTTTGGCAAGGGCATCTGCGTTAGCGTGGGGTACAACGTAGCCTGTTTGGTTGTGCTGCACTATTTCGGCATTTCCGCCGACATTGGTTGTGACTATGGGTAGGCTACTGGCGGCGGCTTCTAGTAAAACCATAGGTAGACCTTCCCATGCAGATGACATGACGTAGGCATCTACTGCGTTCATGAGGGCGGGAATATCTTTGCGTATACCTAAGTCTTGAACTTGGTTTTCTACGCCGTGTTCTTTGGCTAGCTCCATTATGTTTATGGGGCCGTGTCCTACTATTAGCAGTTTACTGTCTTGGCTTTTTTGCACTTGTTTAAAGGCACTAATCAAGTTTGGGTAGTCTTTTTCGACGTCGTAACGCCCAACAGCTAACCATGTGAAGGCGTCACCTAGCCCTAGTTCTGCGCGTTTGGCTTTTCGGTCTGTTTCACTAAAGCCTGTGAAGCGGCTGGCATCAAGACCGTTGACCATGAGTTCAATTTTGTTTTTAGGTGCTGCGCCTATATCAACGTATCTGTCAACAGCTGCCTGAGAAACATTGGTGGTTAAGTCACAAAGAGGGTCGGTTAGTCGGTAGCCTATTTCTCTAATGCGGCCACCCTCATTAATATTATGAGCAGTACTAATAAGAATCGGCATTTTGGTGAATACTCGAGCGATTCTTGCAAGTAAGTTGGCGTGCACCATGTGACTATGGATGATGCTGGGTTGCCATTCATTGAGTATGCGTCTTAGTTTTAGGAGGGCTCTGGGGTCTGCTGAGCCTCTACCCATATCTAGTGAAGCGACAGGGATGCCCATCTCGGCTAGTTCTTCGGTGAAGGCTTCGGGTTCTATCATGGAGATAATGCTGGGTTGCCAGCCTCTGTCTTTAAGTAGTTTCATGAGGGCAAGTACTTGGGTTTGTGCGCCACCATAAACAAGTGTCGTGATGATGAACGTAATGCTTTTAGGGTTTCTTGAGTTGCGAGTATGAGTGGGAGTCATGGTGTTTACCATAGCCTAACTATGCGCCATTGCGGGCTCATTTTTCGGTGCATCGGTCACACCTAAAAGGGCTAGATATTGCTTAATGACTTCTTTGGAAGCGTAGCGGTTTACCCAGCCTTGTGTCATGGCAGCAGGGGGTTCATTTAGGGTTTTTAAAATGGCTTTAGCCATAGCGTCACTGTCTTGCATTGTAATGAGTTCACCATAACGCCCGCCCTCTAGAATTTCTCTTGGGCCACTCGGGCAGTCCGTTGCTACTACAGGGCGACCTAAAGCCATGGCTTGAATAAGGGCGTTGGGTAAGCCTTCTGCAATACTAGACAACACATAAACGGATGCATTTGCCATGTACTTAAACGGATTGTCAACAAAGCCCGGCATATCAATAGCATCTTCTAAACCCAAGTCACGAATTAAACGCTCGAGTTTTTCTCTGTCTTCGCCTTCGCCTAGCATGATGAGGCGTACAGGGCGTTCTTTGCGTACTTTTGCAAAGGCGTTAATGAGAGTAGGGAAGTCTTTTTGGTTTGTTAAGCGCCCTACGGTTAGTAAAATGGGGGTGTCTTCTTGAAACCATGGGTGCTCTAGGGGTTCTTTCGCTAAGCTAAAGACACGCTCCGTTAATACAGGGTTGAGTATCATGCTTATTTTTTCGCGTTTAACGCCTAGTGTGCTTACCATGTCATCTGCTACGCCTTCGGATACGGCGACTAATCCGTCAGCGCGTGGGTAAAAAAGCTTCATGAGGTTCATGGCAATAAAGGCTTTGCTTTGGCTTAAGTCATCGGTAGAGTGAGAGCTGCTTATGGCTTCTCTTATAAAGACTTTTGTGGGTGATAGCGCAAGTTTATTTGCGAGTACTGCAATAACGTTGGCATGCTCTAAGCTTGAGAGTAATGCTTGAGGCTTGTTCTTGCGTAAATAATGAATGAGTTTAGGTAGGCTTGCTAAGGTGCGTTTTACACCTAAATCCACAACATTTACTTTATCTGATAAGCTCTTAAGATAAGGCCCTTCTGCTGTTGCAAGCACCAAATCAACAGCATGCCCACGTTGTGCAAAGCCTTCTGCTAAATCAACCAGTACGCGTTCAGCACCCCCTCCTGCTAAGCTTGGTAAGAAAAGTGCTAGCTTTGCCATCTTAGTTTTTCTTTACCATGGCTAAAACATCAGCATGGTGCTGCCAAAAGGTAGCGTTTGATTTGGCAATGGCATACTTACTAATCACTCTTTGTCTCCCTGCTGCGCCTAAAGCGGCCCTGTCCTCGCTAGACATCATGCTTATTTCATGTATACCTTTTGCAATGCTTTCAGCGTTACCCATTTCAACGACAATGCCGGTACCCTCAATTAATATGGGTACATCAGATACATTGGTTGCTACAACGGGTTTACGCATGGCCATGGCTTCTAGTACTACATTAGGTAAGCCTTCTGTATCAGAGGTTAAAATAAGGTAATCAATACTGTTTAAAAACTCAGGTGTATTGTCAAGGCTACCTAGAAGCTTAGTGTGCTTTTTTAGCCACTCATCTGTTTCAATTCTGCCTTTCACCATAGGCATTTCGGGTCCGTCACCTGCTAAAACTAAGTAATCAGGTCGATCTTTTTCAGGTACTAGCAGCATGGCATCTAAAAGCAAGTCAATGCGTTTAGCTTTACGAAAGGCAGCTAAAAAACCAGCCACTCGAGCTGTTTCTGAAATACCCCATGTCTTTCTTAAAGATGAGCGTGCATCTGGGTCAAAACGTGTGGTGTCGGTTGTATTTGGCATGACAAAAATTTTGTTCTGACTTACGCCTTTAGAAATAAGTAAATCAGCAATTGCATGGGCGTTAGGTAAGAAACGCTTGGTAACGCGGTCAAGGTAGGGTCGTAAAAAAACCTGTGTTTTCGTTATCGTTTGAGGTTTCAAATTCCTATCTGAATGCATAATGCCGCGCACGCCAGCAAGATAAGCGCATAAACGACCCCAAGTTGAGGTAGAGCCTTCAAGGACGGTATGAACAATGTCGGGCTTGCGTTTTTGTAAAGCTCTAAATAGTCGCCATAGAAAAACAGGAAAAGGCATAGCTAGCCGGTCAATCAACTGGGTTTTTACCCCTAAATCTTTTAAAGCCTGCTCTATACTTTGCGCTTTGGCATCATTAAGGGTAATAATCTCAATATCCCAGTCAGGAGAGTCAGGTTTATTTTTTAGGTACTGGGTCCATTGACGTTCAGCACCTCCAATAACAAAACTACCCATAATGAATGTTAATTTGGCCTTTTGTGTACTCATACTATCTTACCTAAAATCATTGTTAACCCGATTTCTTGTCTCTTAAAGTTTCTAGTCTTTTTACAATAGTTTCACCAAACAGCACTATGAAACATCCTAAAGCGTAAATAAAAATAAAGCCGCCTGCTTCAACCCAAACATTTTGAGCAACAATACGGGGCAGACTATAGGCCACAGCACTTAATGCAAAACAAGCAACTAAGTCAAGGTAAGGAATTTTAATAAACTTAAAGTCACGCATGAAAAAGTAAATAATAGTGACAACAATAAAGTCAGCTAAGGTCGCAATAGCGGCACCTTCAAGACCATAACGCGGAATCAGAACCAGATTTAAGCCAAGATTAACGACAGCGCCAATACTTGTAACAATAGACAAAATAGCAAAACGCTTTTGAAGTTCAATATGTCTATTCATATAACTACGAACATCTCGAAGCCAAGTTGCAACCACAATAAGAGGCATAATGGCGGCACCCACCTGAAAATCTCTACCAATTAAATTCACCAAAAGTTGACTATAAACCGCAATAAAAACCATAGGTCCAACCGTCAGCCAAAAATAAAGACGAAACGACTGCGTAATAGCTGTTTTGGCAGCCTCAACACCTTTTTCAGTATAGGCCCTCAAGATATTTGGCCAAGACATCATAAAAATAGCTTTGGCAAGCACACCGAGTAAACGGTCTGCAAGGGCATAATTTGCATTGTAAATACCAACCGTAGCTTTATCAGTTAAGCGCTCCAAAACAATTTGATCTGCACTTTCCTCGAACCAAGAAGCAACCGGAAAAGGTAGCGAGCTAGGGCCATAATGCAAGACATCTTTAAGGGAAGAAAAATTAAAACCAGAAGGCCCCGTCAGCTTTTTAGATAAAAAATAAGTAGACACAACAGAAGGAATAAGAAGGGCTAAAGCAGACGCCCAAATGAGCGCCTCGGCAGTTTTAAAGCCAAGAGAAAAAGCAAACAAAGTACCTGCAAAACGTAAAACACCCCCGCTTATTTCAGCAAAAGAATAAACCAGACTCTGATCTTCAGCGCGGTTTAAAGTGATACTTAAACTATAATAATTACCAAACAAAATATAAGGAACAATGGCAAAAAAAAGCGAATTAGGAATAAGCACTCGAGTTAAGGCATTTAGAATAATAAAAGCAATAGCTAGTAAGCTGACAGTTACAATTGTCTGAAACAAAAAAACTGATACAAAAAAACTACGTGTTTCTTTACGTTCAATTGCTTCATAGTAAAGCCGCAAAGTCAAATTACGTATCCATGAGGCGCCTAGCATGGTTATGAGCCCGGCAACAACTAAGGCAATGCCATATGCACCAAAAGCTTCAGTGCTTAGATTTCGCGTAATAATAAACAGCAAAACAAAAGATAAGCCTTGATTCGCGAAGACCGTAAAAAAGTAAATGAGTGTTTGAAAGTAACGATTATTCATAGGCTAAGAATCAAAATCTAAAGGGTTTACAAGATTAAGTAAATCGATACTTACACATAGCAGATGCACAAGATAATCTAAATCAAGCCTTAAGCGCTAGGAATATGAGATTTATCGCCAAACTCATAGTCAAACATTTCAATATCTTCTGAAAAAGCTCGAGCTACCGTTGCAATGCTTTTGTCCTCATAAGCAGCTATGTAGCTGGGGGTTCCTATTCGGGTTTCTTCAGGTAAGACGGTATCTTCAATTCCTAGTTGCTTACAAACGAAAGTAAAATCTTCATGAAGATTCTCATAGCGCCCGATAAAGTCCATTTTGACCTGATCTTTTAAATCACGAATAAAAAATTGCTGAGAATCTACGGTGTAAAGACGGTTTTCAACAAACCAAGCCAAGGAGCTGTCTTCAGGTACGCTATAGGTTTTTAGGTGATTAGGATCATTAAGAACATTTCTATACCAAGAAAACACTCGAGCCCACGGGTTACGAACAAAGGTGAATTTAAAGTAACTATCTAGTTGTTTTTGGTTTACAAAATCTTTACCTGCAAGGCGGTCACGAAAGTGCAGATAAAGCGTTCTGGCGTAAGGTTTTTTATAAGCATTTAAAATGAGTTCTGGCGAAATGGGTGTTAAGTACTTTATGCTTCGGTGGTCTTGTCTGCCTGCGCCACTGTCATCGTAAATACCTAGTTTTTTGCCTATGCTGGTACCTGCCGCTTTGGGGATATGCACAAAAATACATTTGTGGTGGTGGGAAATCATAGTACTATCCTGTCGAAAAGAAGAGGTTGGATTTTTTATGCGTTTGAACTAATTGGTTTCAGAAGTGATAAATGGATCAGGCTCGAGTGCCTCATAGCTTGTTTGATAGCTCTCAGTTTGAAGCTCGAGTGTTTTATCGTTATCTTTAATCATGGTTACAGCTAAGGCAAAGCCTAGGGCTATCCAGTAAATAAAGCTGTCGGGTGTGGTGCCTGTTAGGTTAAAGAAAAGTAAGGCTGTAATGGTTCCTGTTGCGTGGAGGCCTTGTTCATCTGCGTAGCGCCATGAACGCAAAAAACTATATAAGTGAAGACCTAAAAACAAAATTAGACCCAAAATGCCAAACTCAATAATGAATTGCAAATAAGCATTATGAATAGAGTCAAGGGTTCCAAATACGGTAGCTGCCACCACACGACTCGAGTCAAAGCCGTAACCGAAGATTAATTCAAGGGGGCTGGCTGTGGTTATGGCTGTAAAGGCGGCTTCCCATAAGGGTAAGCGGCTGTTGAGTGTGGAAAGATCAGAATTGGCAAAGCGCATGAATACATTGCTACTACCCGGTAAGCTGGATAGTGTCACTACGGCTACAACGGCTGCTAAGACCACGTAAATAAAGCGTTTGGGGTTAAATATAACGCGCATGATAATGACAAAGAGTGCCATGGCTAGCGCAATGATGCCGCCTCGTGAAGCCAAAATAAGTAGTGCGTAACTGCCTATAAGAAAGGCTAAAACTGAAAGGCCACGTTCGAGTAGGCTGGTTTTAGTTGAAGAGATAAGTTTGGTGAAAAGCGGAATAAGGCCTAAAGAAATCATGGCAGAAACCACATTTTCATTGACATTAATGCCGCCACGCTCTGCAAAGCCGCTTTGCACTGCGCTTAAAACAACCCACGCAGAAATAATGACCATGGCAACAATTTGTCCGTAAGCGAAATGCTGAAGTGAGTTTTTGCTGCGAAACTGAAAAGCAACAATGGCACCCAAAAAGAAAATAAAGAGTTTTTGAAAGACATCAAAATCAATTTGTGTGGCAATGTTAAATAAACTCATGAGTACCAAAATGAAAAAGCCAGCGTAAAGTGTCATGGGGACCCACGGGATTTTGCGTTTGCCTTGACCAAGTAGCAGTAAGACATTCAGAATCATAAGCGCGTAAATAGGATAGTAAAGACCCTGAATAATAAAGGTAGAAAAGACAGTTGCTTGGGTTGTAAAGAAAATCCAGAAGAAAGTAACGGTCATGTGCGGCATTTTGACCATCCACCATGCAAAAGCTAAGGCAATGACCATGCCACCCAGAAGTCCTAAATACAAGGGTGAGAAGCTAACACCAGCACCAAGGAAAACCGCAAAAAGAATGGCTGAAAGAAGAATGAAGGCTTGAGTGAGCCGATTAGAAGTATTGGTTAAGGCTTTAAACATAGTAATCCTAAAGCTTATTATGGCACGCAAAGATGAATACACAAATTACGAAAGTCACGTATAAGCTTTTTTAGCAAGAACTCGAGTGTTCTTATGGGTTTTACTGTGACGCTGTCTTGCTCTGCTTGTTAACAAGGTGGCTAGTAAGTTTTGTTTTAATTTTGGTACGATGACAACTTGTTTAAGCCTATGGAGGTTTTTTTATGCCACAGTTCTCGGAAGCCATTAAGTCTTTAAAAGCGTCTTCGACGGTTGCTTTTAACTCTAAAGCTAAGGCCCTTGCTCAGACGGGTGTTGATGTGGTGGCTATGACGGCTGGTGAGCCTGATTTTCAACCTCCTGAGCATGTTTTGCAGGCTGCACATGATGCCATTGATAAAGGTATGACCAAATACACAGCTGCTGAAGGTACTTTAGAACTTCGTGAGGCGGTAGCTGCTAAGTTTAAGCGTGAAAATAATTTAAGCTACTCAGCACAGCAAATATCTGTTTCTACAGGGGGTAAGCAAGTTCTTTATAACGGCTTTATGGCTGTGCTTAACCCTGGAGATGAAGTTATTGTTCCAGCACCGTATTGGGTAACGTATCCTGCGCAAGTTCAGTTGGCGGGTGCTGTTACGGTGCCTATCATGACAACGGCTGAGCAGGGTTTTATTCCTGACTTGGCAGTTATTGAGGCAGCTATTACGAGTAAAACAAAAGTTATTGTGATTAATTCGCCTTCTAACCCTACGGGCGCTGTTTATCCGCGTGAGTTGGTTAAAGGTATTGTTGAGTTAGCTTTAAAGCATGATATTTGGATTTTTGCTGATGACTTATATGAACACTTAATTTACGAAGGTGAGTTTACTTCTGCAGCGAGCTTTGCGCCAGATAAAACTCTCATTATTCATGGTGCATCAAAAGCTTATGCACTAACGGGTTGGCGTATTGGCTATGGCGCAGGGCCAAGTGAGCTTATTAAGGCTATGAACCGCTTGCAAGGGCAAGTGACAAGTGCTGCTAACTCGGTTGCTCAGCATGCTGCAACGGTAGCGCTTAATGAAGTTGATAAAACAGCAGCGTTTATAGATATGACCAAAAAGGCTTATAAAGAGCGTAGGGATGTGCTGGTTGAAGGGCTTAATGCTATGGGCTTAAAAACCCCTAAACCACAAGGTGCTTTTTATGTTATGACCGATGTTTCTCGTATTGATGAAAATGAAATTGTTGCTGCAGAAAAAATGCTTGAGCAAGCCCATGTGGGGGTTGTTCCAGGTACTGACTTTTTGGCTTCAGGGCAAGTGCGTATGAGTTACGCCACGAGTTTAGAGAATATTCATAAGGCGTTAGAGCGTATTAAGACACTTTTAGATTAATATGAATTGCAGGGTATAGCTGTTCAAGAATGCTACTTTCTTTTTTGGTCAGTGCGTATTTTATAATTATCAGCAGCCATCGAAATAAGATGCTTTTAGAGCTGTTTATGTGAGTATTTAAACAGTTTGAGGGCTTTGGTAGTGTGTAACGCTGTTTCGAGTTCTGCCGTTTGATACGTTAATTTTTCGAAGAAGCATACTGTGGAAAGGTTCACAGCTATGCTTATGGTAGGCTTACTCAATTTAGGAGGAGCATTGTGGCTTTCAAAGTGGGCGATAAAGTGGTTTATCCGTCACAAGGTGCTGGCACCATTGACGAAAAAACCGTACGCCAGGTGCTCGGCGAAGAGCATGAGTATTTAAAAATAGTATTTATCCGTGGTGACATGGAAGTTCTTGTACCTTTGAAAAAAGGTCAAGAGGTAGGCTTAAGATTGACGTTTGGTGAAAACGAAGTCAGCCAAATCATGGAAACAATAGAGCGTGCCGACTTGTCTTTACCTGACCAGTGGCCACCTCGCTACCGTGCAGAGCAAGATATTTTGGCACAAGCTAATCCTTATGATTTAGCAAAACTCATTGGTGTGTTGGCTTTGCGTGACCTTGAAAAAGGTTTAGCAGCAACGGAACGTGAAGTGCATGAAAATGCAAAAGAAATGCTTTCAAGTGAATTAGGTGTTGTGCAAGGTATTAGTTTGGCGGAAGCTAAAAAGCAAATTAACGATTTTGTAGCTGAAAAAATGAGTATTGACTAAGGCTTTGCTTTATGAATTATGACTGAAGTTAAGCCCCTCAATTTAAGCGCTCGAGCGACTGTAAAAGCCTTACTCGAGCGTTTTTCTTTGCGTGCTGATAAAGCGTTTGGGCAGAACTTTTTGGTTGATGATGCTATTTTGGCTAAAATTGTTGCAGCTGCAGATTTGTCTAGTGAAGATTCGGTGCTTGAAATTGGGCCGGGTTTGGGTGTGCTGACGCGCGCTTTGGCTCAAACAGGGGCTAAGGTAACGGCGGTTGAGCTTGACGATAGGCTTTTGCCTTTACTAACTGAAACAGTTGAGGTTTTGCCTAATGTCAAGCTTATTCATGCAGATGGTTTGACCTTTGACTTTTCAAGCTTACCTAAAGGTTCTTTGCTGGTAGCTAACTTGCCTTATAACGTAGCTACACCTATTCTTATGAGGGCACTCGAGTC
>CAYGTA010000067.1:12073-14615 GCA_964352605.1 uncultured bacterium
GAGGCTTTAGAGCTTGATATGTTTAAGCGTTTGTATCTGCTTTTGTATTGAGTATTATTACTTGTAAGCTTTTTGTTTGCTTTACTCAGGCTACACATAGTTGAGTCGTGTAAACTATATTGATATTCTAAACTAAAGCGGTTTTGCTATGTGTTTGACTTACAGTTTAGGTCTTGCATAGCGTCGCATCCTCTATAGGAGAGGCCAATGGCTAAGTTTTTTGTTGTCGGTGACGTAACCGTCGACTTAATGTATTTTGTAAAACTATTACCCGAAGCGGGTGATGAGGTAACAGCGACTAGGGCTGTAAGTGAGCCGGGTGGTGCAGGTGGCACTATGGCAACGGCGTTAGCTCGTTTAGGACATGACGTAGCTATTGCTACCTGTATTGGTGAAGGCCCTTTTTCTGAATTTGCTTTAAAAAATGTGCTGGCTACAGGTGTTGATACGCGTTTTGTTCAGCGTGATTCTGAAAGACAGACGGGTAGTGTGACTTTGCTTGTTACCCCTGATGCTCAGCGCACCATGATTAGTTCGACAGGTGCAAGTCGTTATCTTGATGCTAGTTATCTTGATGCTAATGCGATTGCTCAAAGTGATGCACTCATTATGAGCGCTTATAGCCTTATGGGTGGTTCACAACGAGAGTATGCAGTCAAAGCGTTAAGCGTGGCGAAGCAAGCTAATGTTACGACTTTTATTGATATGGGTAGTGGTGCTGTTAACGCCTTGCAGGACAGACTCATTTCACTGATTCAAAATGTTGATTATGTCTTAATGAATCAAAAAGAGCTGTACACTTTAACAGGTGAAGATTCTATTTCTAATGCCGTTGAAGAGTTAGCCTTAGAGGGTATTCAACGGGTCATTGTTAAGGTAGGAGAAATGGGCTCTATTGTGGTTACACCTGAACTTAATGAACTCATTGAGGCCCTAGAAATAGATGGCGTTATTGATTCAACGGGCGCAGGTGATTACTACACAGCAGCGTTTGCACATGGCATTATGGAAGGCTATGACTTACAACATGCCGCGCTTTTAGGCAATGTGGCAGGTGCGCTTAACACGACAGCCGTAGGAGCTCAGAGCGTTGTGGTTGATATAGAAACCTTAGAACAATATGCTGATGATCTTTTGGCCGTTGAAGGGTAAGCTAAACCGCTAGTACTTAAAAGCAAACAGGCTAGACTTGAACGCATGGTTTTACGCTGTGCGGTTCTTCTTTTATTTAGTCTTTTACCTTTTGCGCTTTCTCAGGCCTATGCAGAGCGTTTTGATACAGCTTGGCGTTTAGTTAATGAGCGCTACTGGGACTTAAGTCGCTTAGCTGTCAACTGGGATGATGTACGAACAAGCTATGAGCCTCAAGCTTTAGCCGCGGCTTCAGATGCAGAATTTTATGCTGTCTTAGAAGTCATGTTTGACCAACTAGGCGATAATCACTCCGTCTTTGTACCTCCTGACAAAGTGCTAGAAATACGAAATGACTATGGTGACCTGCCTTGCCTAGGGGTGTTTGCTCAGAGCAACTTAAAAGACCTAGGAAATATAAGCTTCGAATTGCTTGAAGGCAACATTGCCTATATTAAACTACCAGATTTAGCTTCTGATTATGTTGCCAGTAACTTAAGAACTGCAGTAGAAACACTCGAGCGTGAGGGTGCTGACGCCTTTATTCTAGATATGCGGGGTAATCCCGGTGGGCGACTGGTTTCTATGATGCAAGCTGCAGGTCTTTTTACAACTGGTTTCTTGTGGCGTACCTTAACCAACTGGACGTTTCCGTTACCCTACCCAGCTATTGGAACTGTTGTTACCGAAGACCCCTTGGTTATTTTGATTGATGGTGGTGTAAATAGTGCTGCTGAGGGTTTAGCTGGTGCGTTACAGCAAAAAGCTCGAGCTACGATTATGGGCGAAACGAGTGCGGGTAATGTTGAGGCTATTTTGCCTTTTTGTTTGCGTGATGGTTCTCAAGCTTGGATAGCTACGGGTGTCTTAGCACCGTTAGGTGGGCCCACTTGGGAGGGTGTTGGCGTTATTCCTGACATTGAGGTTAATTCTGAAGACGCCCTAGAAGAAGCTATAAAGTTTTTAAAAACGCAATAATGGAGCGTGTTTCAGCTTCTGTCGTTAAGCTCGAGCTTCCTAGTCATACCTTGCCGCCCTTTGCACACACCAATAGCTTTGTGGTTCATAATCAGGGGGTTGGGGTATTGGTGGATGCTGGGTTTTATGAAGAAGCCAGCCTCAGGCTTATTAAAGATGCCTTAGCGACACTCAATGTTTCTTTCCTTAAAGCTCTGCTACTAACGCATACACATCCAGATCATATTGAGGGTATTGATTTACTTAGAGGGGCTTATCCAGATTTGCCTATTTATGTTCATGCCCATGAATTTATGCAGGTGGAAGCTTTCGGAAATATTAAGATCTTAAATGAAGCTAGAAATTTCATGGTGGGCGATACGCTTATTCAGAGTGTCTTTACACCCGGTCATAGTCCGGGTCATCTAAGTTTTTATTTGCCCGATGAAAGCTT
>CAYGTA010000068.1:0-4039 GCA_964352605.1 uncultured bacterium
GACATTTATAATTCAGCTTAGTATAATAGTGTTTGTGTTAGACCTTATTAAAGACCAAATGAATGACCTCATAGAGCGACTCAACGACGCCAACTACAGATATCATGTTGAAGATGACCCCATTCTATCTGACCAAGAATATGACTCACTTTTAGTCAGCTTAAAAAACTTAGAAGCGCAGCACCCAGACTTAGCTCGTGAAGACTCCCCCACAAAACAAGTAGGTGGCGCGTTACAGGCCAGCTTTAAAACCATCACCCACCCTAACCGTATGATGTCACTAGACAACGCCTTTAATGAAGAAGATATAGAAGAGTTCGAAGATAGCATTCGGCGTGCCTTAGCCTATGAAGGCAACTTAGAGTACCTAGCGGAACTCAAAATAGACGGCCTATCAATAAACCTATACTACGAAAAAGGCGTACTAATATGGGCAGCCACAAGAGGTAACGGAAGCCAAGGTGAAGATGTCACCATAAACATATTAGGTGTAAAAGGTTTTCCAAAACGACTCAAGAATGCACCCGATAGCCTAGAAATAAGAGGCGAAGTATATCTTTCTAAAGAAGAATTTCAACGCATAAACAATGAACGCGAAGAGCAAGGTGAAGCCTTTTTTAAAAACCCACGCAACGCAGCAGCCGGCACGCTAAGAAACCTAGACCCCAAAATAGCAGCCAGCCGAAACTTAGAAGCCTACTTCTACGCCGCAGGCTCGAGTCGTGACTTGAGTGTTACAACACAAGCTGAATTGCTAGACTGGTTAGCTAAACAAGGCTTTCGTGTAAACCCAAGTCGAAAGAAAGTTGCTTCGGCTAAAGATATAGAAACGCTAATGGAAAAGTGGCGTGCAGAGCGCCCTAAGCTTCCTTATGAAGTTGATGGCGTTGTTATAAAAGTAAATGATTTGCAGCTTCAAGAAGAACTCGGTTCAACCAGCCGTGCACCCCGCTGGGCAATTGCCTACAAGTTTCCAGCTGAAGAAGTCATAACCCTATTAAAAGACATAAGTTTACAAGTTGGACGGACAGGCAAAATAACACCCGTGGCAGAACTCGAGCCTAGAATTTTAGAGGGTACTGAGGTGTCTAGGGCTACGCTGCATAACCCTGGCTTTATTAAAGATCTTGATTTGCATATTGGTGATAGGGTGCTCATTCATAAGTCAGGAGGCATTATTCCGGAAATTCTTAAAGTCATTGCTCCTGAAAGACCTGAAGATAGTGAAGCGTATGAGTTTCCTATGATTTGCCCAGCTTGTCAAGAAGCCTTAGTGGTAGATGGTGCAAATGTACGCTGCGTAAATAGCTTTTGCCCAGCTCAGCAAAGCCAAAAAATTGTTTACTATGCCTCACGAACCGCTATGGATATAGAGGGATTGGCAGGAAAAACCATTGAGCTACTGCTAGCTAAAGGCTTAATAACCAGCGTAGCTGATCTTTATGACTTAAAAGTTGAAGACCTGAAAGATTTAGACGGCTTCGGAGAACTATCAGCCACCAAACTTATTAACAGTATAGAAAAAAGCAAAGAACAATCCTTAAGTCGCTTAATTATAGCTTTAGGCTTACCCCATGTAGGCACAAGAACCGCCATAGCCATAGCTCGAGCTTTTCCTAGCTTAGCGGCTTTACGCGCTGCCAGTGTAGAAGATTTGGTAGCTTTAAATGATATTGGTGGAACCACAGCAAAAGCAGTAGTCAAGGCATTAAAAGAAGAAAACATGCAAACACTCCTTGATGCGTTGAGTTCAAAAGGCTTAAACCCAACAGAGGCGTCCGCAGTTAAATCAGACAAGTTAAAAGGAAAAACTTTTGTACTGACGGGCGCTCTAAGTGAAGCTAGAAATGTAATACAGGCAAGGCTCGAGTCTTTGGGGGCAAGGGTGGCTTCTTCGGTGAGTAAGAAAACGGATTTTGTGGTTGCTGGTGAAAATGCTGGTTCTAAGTTAGCTAAAGCTGAATCCTTAGGGGTGACTGTTCTTTCTGAAGAGGCTTTGGCTGTGCACTTAGAAACCGAATAGGCAATAAAAAATACCCAAGCAAGAAAAATCGTGAAACTAATCACTAACTACTATTTGGCCAACTGCAAACCAAAGAGTAGACAGCAAACAAAGTCACTGCTACAATACATACCGCTCAAAATGAGCAAAAAAGGACCCTTAGCTCAGTTGGTTAGAGCAGTCGACTCATAATCGATTGGTCGTAGGTTCAAGTCCTACAGGGTCCACCACTAGAAAAGCCGTTCAAGAAACACTTTCCTGAACGGCTTTGATCTTTTTGGCTTAGAAGGTGCAAGGTTTTGTGTGTCGCTTGTGTGTCAACTAATTTAGAGCAGTTACCTGATGCCGAAGCTTATCTGAATAAAGTCAACCACTTAAAGCATCCACAGCTACTTCCTGAATGGTAGGAAAACAGGGGAGCAGTCTCCTAAGGCAAGAGTCATTGAGACTTGGCCTAAGCGATCACTTAAGATTTTAGAATGTACATTAGCTTTCAGTAACATAATGACATGTATGCTGCGGGCGGTCATTCATGCGGAATTCAGAAACAAATTTCATGCTTTTTAAGCGAGTACTTCCTCAGCTAAGCTAGCGGCTAAAAAACAAGCTTAAAAGTAACGATTCAAGACATTACTACGGCTATACGGTTTGCTGTTTAGGTCTTGAAAAATAAAGTCACCTGCCATTGCACTTTGCTGCTTATACTCGAGTAGCAGTTCAATCGTTCCATCATGCAAGTTCACTGTTCTTCTTGAACGTTTTGTTCTTTTTGTTAGTAAAGAACGCCAAAGCACGTTAACTCTAGTTTTTAAAACCACTTTGCATACTTAGTGAGTATCTGTCTTAGTCTTTATAGTTACACTATCTCAGGGTCATAAGTAGGTGCTTCAAGCATTGTTTGAAGCGTTTTATTAATCGATTTAAGATGTACCTTAGCGTTTGAAGTTTGCTCTATGATTTCAACTGGAATCAAACTTGTTTTCGCTTGTTGTCCTAAAATATTGTCGGTAATAATCTCTAAAAAGCGGACTTTGTGGTTGTCTTGAGAGATGAGTAGGTCTTTAACTTTACCAAGCGTTTTACCATCTTTAGTTTCAACGCTATAACCGCGGACATCTAAACTATCTACAGTTAAGCTATAGTTGCTGTCTGTTAGGTGAATGGGGACTGGCTTCGTATTTAGCTTTGGCTTGTCTTCTGTTCTTACGCCTTTGGCCCTGCCAAGGGTATAAGAAGGCGGATCACTAGCTGGAAAGCTAGCATCTAAAGTTTGATCAAGGTTTAAACTATTGGTCTGCTTAAGTTGCTTGCTTGAAAGTTCTTTGCTAGTCATTTTTTTAGGTGCCACAAATCTTGCCTTTCTTTTTACTTAGAGGTACTAAAGCTTTAATTCGACGTCTTCTTTGTTACTTACTTCTTTAACGGGCTTATCATCTTTGGCTTCTTCAAACTCATCTTTCATGTCTTTAACACCCTTACGAAATTCTTTTAAGGATTGCCCGATACTTTTTGCCACTTTTGGCAATCCTTTTGAACCAAAAATAAGTATGCTAACTACTGCAATAATAATTATTTCCCAAATACCAAATGGACCGATCCTCATGTGATTACCTCTAATGACTCAAACATCAAGACTTCTAAGATGATTCAGAAAGTTAGTTAAGACATCCCGCTTTTGATCTCTCTTTTTTTAGATTCACTAACGTGCTTTAAGCTTTGTGTTTGAAAGCCTGCTTAATGCCTCCCCAAATACTTTCAGAGTCTTCCTTTAAGTGTTCCCAAGCATCATCTTTAGCTTCCCTGATAGGCTGAATACGCTGCTCAAAGTCATTCCCTTTTTGCTTTAAAGTTTTTATTTGTTTTTTAAGTCGCTCACGTTCACTAGTTCCTGCCTTTTTTAAGCTAAGTTCAAGCTTTTTTAAATCTAAACGAAAACCACTAAGACGGGTTTGTAAATCTTCAATATAAGTATTTTTAGTTTCTTTCATATGAACCTTCCTTAATTTATACAAGTCACCCAAAAGGGTATTTAGCTTT